>DATJZY010000030.1 GCA_035577985.1 Candidatus Eisenbacteria bacterium | reverse complement strand
GTGGAGGCGATGCGGACCGGCTTCTTCGACTCGCCCGAGGGCGAGCGCATCATCCGCGAGGACATGCCCCGCTTCATCGGCCTCACCTGGGGCTACGACGTCGCGGAGTACGTCCAGAAGGCTTGAGTCCGAGCCAAGACTACGTCTTGGCTCGGGTGAGGACGCGAGAGTGCAGCGTGTGTGCTACGCGCGACCGGTCTGCCGCGGCCGGCGAAGCCGGCGCGGCAGACGAAATGCGCGCGATGGGTTGCGACGCGATGACGGCCTCGGCTTCCTAGCGCCGGCGGACGACGGGCGGCTGGGGCTTCGATCGCTCGGAGAGGTAATCTTCCCAGTCGACCTCGGCGTGCCGCTTGTCGAAGTACCGGCGGAGCGTGTCGCGCTCGCCGACGGGCTCGAGCAGCGGCACGCCGTAGCCGCACGAGGACTGCACGCGCTCGATGGCGATGTCGATCAGCTGTCGCGTGTGCGGTCCGACCCGTTCGCCGAGCCGGGCGGCGAGCGCCGTGAACTCGGGCGTGTGGCGCGCAACCACGCGGCCGCGGCCGTAGATGCGCAGGATCAGGGGCTTCGAGTCGAAGCTGCAGAACATGACGGTGATGCGCCCGTGCTCGGCGACGTGGGTCGCCGTCTGGTTGCCGCTGCCAGGAAGGTCGACGTACGCCAGGCGGTCGGGAGCGAGCACCGCGATCGAATCGTAGCCCTTGGGCGACACGTTCGGGTGTGCGCCGTCGGTCGCGGTCGAGACGAAGAAGAGGAGCTGTCGCTCGATGAACGCGACGTGCTCCGGTTCGAGGCGGTCGAAGAAGGTGGCCATGGATCGCTCAGCCCGCCGTCGCGAGCTGCTTCGATATGAACGCGCGCATCCGGTCGATGCAACGGTCGGCCGGATCGCCCGGAAAATTCGCGAAGCTGTGACCGAGGCCGGGGAACACCTCCAGCTCCGCCGCACCGCCGGCGCGACGGTACGCGTCGACGAACCGCCGGCTCATGTCGAGTGTGACGTTCTCGTCGAGCTCGGGGTGCGCGAGCCAGATCGGCGGCAGCGTCTCGGCCTCGCCGTCCTCGACCACGCGGAGCGCGCTCGCGCGGTGCATCGTCGCCTCGTCGCCGAAGAACCCGTCATGCGCCTCGATCAGCCGGTCGGGTTGGAAGAACGGCTCGCGACGCGACTCCGGCGACTCGTCGCGCCGCCCGAGCAGGTATCGGTAGCGCGCCAGGGGATCGAGGATCGGCCACAGGGGCAGGGCGTACGCCACGTGCGCATCGACGCCGGCGGGCGCGTCGACCGGTGTCGCGCCGAAGTCCGCCGCCCGGGGCCGGAGCGCCGCCAGCATCGCAAGGTGGCCTCCGCTCGAGCCGCCGATGACGCCGACCCGATCCGGTCGCGCCCCGAGCTCGGCGGCGTGCGCCTTCGTCCACCGGATCCCCGCCACGACGTCCGCCACGGCGGCCGGGAAGGGGTGGGCGGGACCCATGCGGAAGTCGAGCGCGACCACGACCAGCCCCGACGCCGCGAGCGCGTGGTCTAAGTAGGCGTCGACGGTGCGGTCGAAGTACGACCAGGCGCCGCCGTGGACGTCGACCAGCGCGAACGAGGGCTCCGCCCTGGCCGGCCGGTAGATGCGCGCCAGCAGCGAGACGTCGCCGACGCGGGCGTAGGCGAGGTCCTGGAAAGTGACTTCGTAGCCCACCGGTTGCGCTGCTAGCGACTCGGCCCCGGACCCGTCAAGCTCGTGCTGGACGTGGCTTTGCGCCCCCCCGCTGGGCGCTAAAGGTCCGGCCCGAGTCGGCCGAGATTGGGGATGGAGCATATCGCATGGCGGAGTTGACGAGCGGGCAGCAGGCGCTTCTGCGCTTTCTCGTGCGCCAGAGCGTGGTGACCGCCGAGCACGCCGCCAAGGCCGAAGAGCTCTGCCGCAACGAGGGACTCGCGGTGCCGGAGGCCCTCGAGCGCCAGGGCGTCATGAACGACCGCGAGCTGGCCGAGCGGCTCGCCCCCGCCCTGCGACTGCGCCTGGTGGACCTCGTCGCCAGCACGCTCGATCCGACCGTCACCCGGCTCGTGAAGGAGAGCCTCGCGACGCGCTACGAGATCGTTCCGGTGCGCGTCGACGGCAACCGGCTCGACGTCGCGACGGCGAATCCGCTCGATCTCGAGGCCATCAAGGCCGTCGAGTTCGCGACCGGCAAGCGCGTCCAGTTCGTGCTCGCGAGTCGCACCGAGGTCCGCGACGCGATCGCGCACACCTACCGCCTGGAGGAGTCGCTCGAGCAGTTCCTCCAGAACGTTCCCGATCCCGAGATCGCCGTCTCGGAGCTGCAGGACGACGGGAAGGACATGCGCATGCTCGCCGCCGACGCCGAGCTGCCACCGGTCGTGAAGTTGACCGACCTCCTATTCGTCGAGGGCGTGAAGGCCGGCGCCAGCGACGTGCACGTCGAGCCCATGGCCGACGGCGTCGTGGTCCGCTACCGCATCGACGGCATCCTCGAGGAGGGGTTCCACTTCCCGAAGTGGGTACAGAACCCGCTCGTCGCGCGCCTGAAGGTGCTCGCGCGGATGGACATCACGGAGCGGCGCGTGCCCCAGGACGGCCGCATCCAGGTGCTCTACCAGAATCGGACGGTCGACTTCCGCGTCTCGACGCTGCCCATGCAGCACGGCGAGAAGGTCACGCTGCGCATCCTCGATGCCGCGCGCGCGCTCATCAGCCTCGATCGGCTCGGCTTCGCGCCGCAGGACCAGCAGCGCCTGCGCGAGGCGTCCTCGAAGCCGCAGGGCATGATCCTGGTCACGGGGCCGACGGGCAGCGGCAAGACGACGACCCTCTACGCGCTGATCCGCGCCATCCGCTCCACGACGACGAACATCATCACGATCGAGAACCCGGTCGAGTACCAGCTGAAGGGCATCAACCAGGTCGACATCAACGAGAAGCAGGGCCTGACGTTCGCGAGCGTCATCCGCTCGGTGCTGCGCCAGGATCCGGACGTCATCCTGGTCGGCGAGATCCGCGACCAGGAGACGGCCCGAGTCGCCTTCCAGGCCGCGCAGACGGGCCATCTCGTGCTCTCGACGCTGCACACGAACGACGCGGCGGCGACCATCACGCGGCTGCTCGACCTCGGCATCGAGCCGTACGTCATCGCGTCGTCGGTCAACCTGATCATGGCCCAGCGGCTCGCCCGCCGCGTCTGCCAGAGCTGTGCGCTCGGCTGCGACGCCTCGGACGAGCTGGCGGCGATGCTGCGCGTGCCGAAGCAGCACCCGGGCTACCGGCGCGGTGAGGGCTGCGGGGCCTGCCGGCACAGCGGCTACGCGAGCCGGGTCGGCATCTACGAGGTCGTGCCGATCGGCGGGACGATCGCGCGGATGATCGAGGCCGGCGCGCTCGAGAGCCAGGTGCGCCAGCAGGCGCGCGTCGAGGGGTACAGCACCCTCACGGACGACGCGATCCAGAAGCTGACGAGCGGCGTCACCACCAGCGAAGAGATCCTCCGCGTCGTGCAGATCGCCGCCAGCGAGTCGGTGTGCCGCGCCTGCCAGAAGACGTTCCCCGAAGGGCAGTCGAAGTGTCCCCACTGCGGCGCCGCGGCCGGCGCGCCCGAGACCACCACGAGCCCGCCCGCGCCGACGGCCGCGTCCGTCGTCGTGGAGGCCGTCCCGGTGCCCCTGGCGACGAGCCCGATGCGGACATTCAAGGCGCTCGTCGTCGACGACAACGCCGACATCCGCAACATCGTCCGTATCGTGCTGCAGTCGGCGAACCTCGGACTGCAGGTGGTCACGGCACAGGACGGCATCGAGGCCATCGAGCTGGCGGAGCAGCACCGGCCCGACGTCGTGGTCCTCGACGTCTCGATGCCGGTGATGGACGGCTTCGAAGTCTGCCGGCGGCTGCGCTCGGATGCGCGCACGGCATTCGTGCCGATCCTCATGCTGACGGCCAACGGCGACGAGATGCACGTGACCGCCGGCTTCGGCGCCGGCGCCGATGACTACGTCGTGAAGCCCTTCAAGCGCGAGGAGCTCGTCGCGCGCGTCCGCCGCATGCTGGAGCGCACCTTCGGCAAGGACTCCGTTCCGGCCGCACCGGCGGCCGCGTCCGTCGACGTCGCGACGCCCTCGGCCTAGTAGAGCCCTGCGCCGTCAGGCGGGGCAGAGACGCTTCACGGCCGCGACGAAGCGGCGCGCGTCGAGCGGCTTCAGGATGAACGCCGTCGCGCCGGCGCGCCGCGCCGCGTCCTCGACGTTCTCCATGATGCCCGTGAGCGCCAGGATGGGGATGCGTGCCGTTCGTTCGTGCTTGCGGATCAGCGCCGCGACCGACCAGCCGTCCATGCCGGGCATGCGGAGGTCGAGGACGATGACCGCGGGTCGGACCTTCTCGAGGAGCGAGATCGCTTCCTCGCCCGAGTTCGCGAGCGCGCGATCGAAGCCCGCCTGCTCGAGTACGGCGTCGCACATCTTGAGGACGTCGGCGTCGTCGTCGACGACCATGATGAGCGGCCGCTTGCTCGGTGGGGTGCGGCGGGCTGGGGGGGCCTGATCCATCGTCCGGGTGCCCATAGAATATCTCCAAAGGTTGTCCACCGAAAGCGAGGGGCGTATCGGAGCCGGGTGCCCCCGGACGCACGGCTCGCCGCCGCCTTCGCCGAGGAGGAGCTCGACGGCCTGCGCCTGGCCGTGCGCGTCCGGCTCGTCGGCTGCGCCGTCATCGCGGCGTGGACGCTGATCGAAAACCGCTACCCGGGCGCCTTCTACTACTTCGGCATCGCGGTCGCCTTCGCGCTCCTGGGGCTCGTGCCGCTCTGGCTCCGCCGGGCCGGCGTCGCCGGGAGCTGGCCGCTCTACGTCTTCCCGCTGCTCGACGTCGGCCTGTTCACGCTGGCGGTCCTGCTCCCGAACCCGCTCGAGCCGAACGACCTGCCGCCGCAGGTGCGCCTGCGCTTCGGCAACGAGCTGTATCTGTTCCTGCTCATCATGGCGACGGTCTTCTCATACCGCCCGCTCGCCGTGCTGTGGTGCGGGATTGCCGCCGCCCTCGTGTGGTCGATCGGTGTCCTGCGGCTGCTCGCCCTGCCGGGCTCGGTCGGCTACCTGCCGGCGGCGCGCCGGCGGGCGATGACCTCCGAGGAGGTCCTGGCCTTCGTCCTGGATCCGCATCGGGTGGACGTGGGCCTGTGGGGGCGTCTCGTGGTGCTGCTGCTCGTGCTCGCGGGCGGCCTCGCGATCGTGGTTCGGCGATCGCGCCGCCTGGTCGCCCGCCAGGTCGAGACCGAGCGGGCCCGCGCGAACCTGGCGCGCTACTTCTCGCCGAACCTGGTCGACGAGCTCGCGCTCTCGGACGACCCGCTGCGGACGACGCGGCAGCAGGACGTGGCGGTGCTGTTCGTCGACATCGTCGGCTTCACGGGCCTGGCATCGGCCGCCGCGCCCGACGCGGTGATCGGCCTCCTGCGCGACTTCCACCGGCGCATGGTGGCCGCCGTGTTCGCGCACGGCGGTACGGTGGACAAGTATCTCGGCGACGGTCTCATGGTGACGTTCGGGACGCCGCGACCCGCGGCCGACGCCGCGGCGCGCGCGCTCGCGTGCGCGCGGGCGATGCTCGACGCCGTGCACGCGTGGAGCCACGAGCGCAGCGCCCGCGGCGAAGCGCCGATCCGCGTCGGCATCGGGGCGCACTACGGCCCCGTCGTGCTGGGCGACATCGGCGATGAGCGCCACCTCGAGTTCGCCGTGGTGGGCGACACGGTGAACGTCGCGAGCCGGCTGCAGGAGCTCACGCGCACGCTCGGCGTGGCGATGGTGGCGAGCGACGCGCTGGTCGCGAGCGCGCGACGCGCCGGCGACGCGGCGACGGGCCTCGTCCCGCACGGCACCGTCGACGTGCGCGGCCGCGCCGGATCGCTCAGCGTGTGGGTGGCCCCAGCCCCCGGTTGAGGAACGCCGTCACCTGGGTGACGTAGCCGTCGGGATCGAGCTTGTACGACTGGCAGTGCGTTCCCCATCGGCCGTTCTGCCACCGCAGGGGATGGTCGGCGGGCGGGGCGGGTGTGATCCACGTCTCCGAGCGGGGCATCACCGAGGCGAGCGCCCAGCTCTCGGTCGGGGCGGCGATCGGATCGGCCTCGTTGTGGATCAGCAGGATCGGGCGCGGCGTCACGCGCCGGGCGGCTTCGACCGTCTTGCCGCGATCGAGCCCGACGCCGTGGACGTGCGCGGCGCTCCACAGGACGGGCCCCACGAGGAATTCCGGCAGGTTGCTCGACGCTCGCACGAAGCTCGGCGCGACGTCCCAGGCGTCGGCGAACACGCTGTCGGTCACGAGCACGCGCAGGCGCGAATCGCGCGCGGCCGCTTGCACGAGCGTCGCGCCGCCCATCGAGCAGCCGAGCCCCACGACCGGCAGGCCGGGTGCGATCCTGGCGAGCAGATCGACCGCCCCGACGACGTCGTACGCCTCGAGGTCGCCGAAGGTGACGCCCTCGGGCGTCGTGTCGGATTCGCCGTAGTTGCGCAGGTCGAAGGCGAGCACACCGAAGCCGTGGGCGGCGAGATCACGCGCCAGCGCAAGCCCGTTCTGGAAGGGCTGGGTGCGGTTGTCGTCGCCGCCGCCGTGTACGAGGATCATGGCGGCGCGGGCGTTCGCGACCGGCATCCACCAGCCGCGCAACGTGATCGGGCGGTCGGGCGGCGCGAACGTCACGGCTTCGTAGCGCAGGCCGTAGTCGGCCGGCGTCTCGGTCAGCGGCAGGTGCGCGGCGTTGGGGCGCATGCCGAACGGCGCCAGCAGCACGAAGGCGACGACGACGGCGACGGCGACCGCGCCCGCCCGCGCGCTCCACCTCAGCACGTGAGGACGACCTTCCCGACGTTCTGTCGCTCCTGCATGAAGCGATGCGCCTTGGCGGCGTCGACGAGCGGGAAGGTCTTTCCGACGATGGGCTTGATGCGGCCGGCGTCGTAGTCGGCGAGCAGCCCGATCATCTCCCGGCGCAGCATGCCCATGTGGTCCCAGAGATGGCCGAGGTTGACGCCGATGACGGCCTTGTTGTCGTTCATGAGCTTGATCGGGTGGAACCACGGGAGCTGCGCGACGGCGAGCAGCGCCCGCAGGCGCGACGGCGCCATGCCGCTCGACGCCTGCGAGAGGCCGAAGCAGACGAGCCGCCCGAGCGGCGCCAGGCAGCGATAGCTCTTGCGAAACGCGCCGATCGCGTCGAGCGCGATGTCGACGCCACGTCCGCCCGTCACGCGCTTCACGCCCTGCTCGAAGTCCTCGGTGCGGTAGTCGATGCAATGCGCGACACCCATCTCCTTCAAGGTGGCGTGCTTCGCCGCCGAGGCCGTCCCGATGACTTCGGCGCCGGCGATGCGACAGAGCTGGATCGCCGCCATGCCGACGCCGCCAGCGGCGGCGTGCACGAGGACGCGCTCGCCTTCCTTCACGTTGCCGAAGTAGCGCAGCATGAGGATCGCCGTGAGATAGTTCACCGGGATCGCCGCGGCCTCCTCGAACGCCATGGCGGCCGGCATCGAGAAGACCTGCGGCGCGGGCACCGCGATCGCATCGGCGTAGCCGCCGAAGCGCGTGAGAGCGAAGACGCGATCCCCGACCTTGGCGGTGTGCACGTCGGGGCCCGCCTGCTCGACGACGCCCGCGACCTCGTAGCCGACGACGCAGGGTGGCGGCGGTGCGTCCGGATACACGCCGAGCCGCGCCGCGACGTCCGCGAAGTTGATGCCGGCGGCGCGGACGCGAACCAGCACCTGGTCGGCTTTCGGGACCGGATCGGGACCCTCGCGAACCTCGAGAACCTCTGGCGGTCCGGGGCGCGGGATCCAGACCGCTCGCATTGGCGGGCCCTAGCGCGGCGCGCGGACGCGTGTCAATGCGCGGCCGGCGGACGGTTGCGCCCCGTGATCGGGTGTGGTCCGGTTCGGGCATGAATTTCGCCCTCATCAACGAGGCCATCGCCGGCGCGTTTCCCGAGCGCGAGTGCATCGTGACGCCGACGCGCCGTCTCACCTACGGCGAGGTCGCCGATCGCGTCCGCCGTCTCGCGAACCTGCTGCACGGGCGCGGGCTCGGCTGCCGCACCGAGCGCAGCTCGGTCGCCAATCACGAGTCGGGGCAGGATCATCTCGGCATCTACATGCTGAACTGCCCCGAGTACCTGGAGACGATGCTCGCCGCATACCGCGCCCGCGTGGCGCCGTTCAACGTGAACTACCGCTACGTCGACGAGGAGCTGCTCTACCTCTTGCACGACTCCGACTGTACGGCGCTCGTCTACCAGGCGCGCTACGCGCCGACCCTGGCGCGCCTGCGCGACCGGCTCCCGAAGCTGCGTTTGCTCCTGCAGGTGGCCGACGAGTCGGGGAACGCGCTCCTGCCCGGTGCGCTCGACTACGAGGCGGCGCTCGCGCAGTCGCCGTCCACGCCACCGCCGGTCGCGCCGTCGTCGGACGACCTCTACATCCTCTACACCGGAGGCACGACCGGTGCGCCGAAGGGCGTCCTGTGGCGCCAGGAGGACATCTACCACGCGGCCATGTCGGGCGGGCCGCCGGGAATGGACGGCGTCACCTCCTACGAGGCGATCGTCGAGCAGGCGCGCTCGAACGGCGGCTTCATGCGCGTCATGGCGACGCCGCCACTCATGCACGGCGCGGCACAGTGGGTGTCGTTCGGCGCGCTCAATCAGGGCGGCTGCGTCGTCCTGCAGGGCCGGCCCGAGAAGCTCGACCCCGCCGACGTCCTCGGCCTGGTCGAGCGCGAGCGCTGCAACATGATGACGCTGGTCGGCGACGCCTTCGCTCGCCCGATCCTCGATCACCTGAAGACGAAGGACTACGACCTCTCGCGCCTGTTCGTGATCGGCTCGGGCGGCGCGATCCTCTCGCCGCACTGGAAGCAGGCGCTGCTGGAGCGCGTGCCGCACGCCGTCGTCGTCGACGGCTTCGGTGCCTCCGAGACCGGCGCGCAGGGCTCGCAGGCGACGCGCGCGGGCGACCAGGCCCAGACCGGGCAGTTCGCCATGTCGACCACCGTCGTGCTGAAGGACGATCTCTCCGGGCTGCTCGAGCCCGGGAGCACCGAGACGGGATGGCTCGCCAAGCCCGGCCGCGTCCCGCTCGGCTACTACAAGGACGCCGCCAAGACGGCGAAGACGTTCCCGGTGATCGACGGCGTTCGCTACGCCGTGCCCGGCGACCACGCACAGGTGCGGCCCGACGGCACGCTCGTCGTCCTCGGGCGCGGCTCGGTGTGCATCAACTCGGGCGGCGAGAAGATCTACCCCGAGGAGGTCGAGCAGGTCCTGCGCAAACACCCCGGTGTCGCCGACGCCGTCGTGGTCGGCACCCCCGACGAGCGCTTCGGCGAGCAGGTGTCGGCGGTGGTGCAGCCGCGTGCGGGCGTGGCCATCGACGACGCGGAACTCACGAGCTTCGCCGCCCAGCATCTGGCGCGCTACAAGCTGCCGCGCACGATCGTGCTCGTCGACGAGATGGTGCGGAGCCCCTCCGGCAAGCCCGACTATCGCTGGGCCAAGTCGTACGCGACGGCGGCCAGGACGTAGCCCGCGCGGTTGTCTCGACCACGGCCGACCGTTACCGTCCCGCCGATGCCCGCCCGCAAGAATCCCGCCGACATCGTGCTGCGCGCGCGCCTGCGCGAGGTCGTCCACTTCCCCGATCTGACGGAGCGGCTCGCGCTGCGCCTCTCGTCGATCGCCGCCTACACCGCGCAGGCGCACTTCGGCATCTGGCACAAGAAGCTCGGCTCGCCGGACTTCACGAGGCCCGACGCCGTCTTCACGCCGCTCGTCCACGTGGAGCTCGAGGCGACCGACGTGCGCGTGAACCCGCGCGTGCCCTTCCACGTCCACGGCGAGACCTTCCTCGCCAAGACCGTCGGCGCCGACGGTGCGGTTCGCCACCTCGTGCGCGAGGGGCGGCACACCGTGCTGCGCCCCGACGGGACGGTGGTGGCGCGGGCTCGCCTGATGAACGTCTTCACGCGCTACGACGCCGATCCGGCGCGGCGGCGCGTGACGGAGCTGCCGGCCGAGATGGGCATCGGCACCGCGCCGTCGCGGGTCACGACGCTCCCCGAGATCGAGACGCTGGTGCCGGCGGACCGGGCGCCCGACTTCGTCGAGAACCGGACGAGCGCCTGGCACTACGGGCAGACCGATGCCAACCGCCACGTGAACGGGATCGAGTACCTGCGTGCGATGGAGCTGTACGTGGCGGACGTGCTCCACGGCGCCGGCCACGACCTGCGGCGCCTCTACTTCGCGCGCGCGCGGATCGTGTACCGCAAGCCCTGCTTCCGCGGCGAGGGCTACCGCCGGATGGCATGGTTCCGCGGCGAGGCTCCGCTCGCCGTCGCGGGCACGTTCATCAAGGCTGACGACCCGGCGGACGCGCGTCCCGCCGTCGCCGTCGAGCTGACCCTCGGCCAGCACGACGCCGCCTGAGAAAAGCCGGGCTTCTGCTGGAGAGTCGCGCGCGCAACCGATACCTTCGGGGGCCATGCATCGTCTCGTCCTCTTTGTCGTCCTCGTCCTCGCCCTCGCTCCGTCCCTCGACCTGCCCGCGCTGGCGAAGCCGGCCGCCTGTCCGGAGGGCCGCTTCCTGCTGCCCGACGGCGTGACGCTGCTTTCGGACTCGCCCGGGACCCGTCGTCAGGGTATTTCGCTCGGCGCCGGCACGATCGAGCTCGACGACGGCTGTGGCCCGACCGGCGCGAAGGTGAAGGCGACACGCCGGGCCACCCGGGTCCTGGCGCGATGGCGGACGTGCGGCGATCGCAAGCGCGTGGCGCTGAAGGGCGCGATCGCGTCGCCTGCATGCAGCACCCTCACCGGCAGGGTGAAGGCCCGCAAGACGCCCGCCATCACGTTCGAGGCCGTGCGCTCGACCTGTGGCGACGACTACGCCGACCTCGAGGCGGGGGAGAGCTGCGACCTCGCGAGCGACGAGCCCACGCTCGATCTGCTCGACGCCGCCCACGACGCCATCGCCGCCGGGGCCACCGACGTCCCGCTCAGCGCCGACGGGACGCTCCGCTTCGTTCGCACGACGACGGCGACGGGCGGCATCGACGAGATCGTCCGCGGATCGGTCACGCTGGCGCGCTGGGTGCACGACGGCGACACCACCACCAGCTGGGCCGACCAGGACGGCGACGGTACGCCCGAGGTCTCGATCGACGCGCAGCGGGCGCCGGTGCGGTCGGCGCTCATCCGCACCGACTTCGACGACGACGGAGTCGTCGACCGGACCGTGTCGCTCGCCCAGGTGGGCGCCGACGGCCTGCAGGTGGACGTCACCGTCACCGGCCAGAGCCCGGTCGGCTTCAGCGCGCCGCTCGTGCAGGCGGCGGGTGGACCCGGTGCCACCGACGCGGTTTCCGTCACGGGCGAGAACTGCACCTCGGACGAGCTCGCCAGCGCCGAGGACGCGCTGGTCGACAGCGTGATCGACGGCTTCAAGTGCCTGCGCCGCCTGGGCCTCGGCTGGGTGACCAAGCGGATCGAGGGGAAGATCGCGAAGGACGGGATCGTCTTTCGATGCGGGGCCAGCGGCGATTGCGCGCAGGTGGACCTGCTGGACGGCTTCACCGGCGGTCTCCTTCCGACCGCGATCGGCGTCAACCTGGGCGCGAGCTTCTTCACGGGCGCCGGAACCTGCAGCGATCCGTCGATGGTGCTCTTCCACGAGCTCCTTCACGTGGGCTTCGGCGAGGCGCACAGCCCGACCCTCGACCGCGAGACGTTCGAAGGGCTGGCGACCGACCGCGTCTACTCGTGCACCGATCTCTGCTACCGCCCGGGCCAGGCGACGAAAAACGAGTGCGCTACCTGTCTCAACGTCGACCGCTGCGATCCGAAGTGCGACCGATACGCCGACCTCGGGACCGACCCGCCCTGCGTCGGCTCGATCACGATCACGTCGGCGACCTGTCCGGCGACGTCGTGCACGTGCTGCGCCATGTGCCCGCCCGGGGCGAAGCTGACGGAAACCCTCACCGGCGAGGCGAACGGACCGGAAGGAACGTACGTGCGAGTGAACGTCTCGTCGCTGCTCGGCGGGCAGCTCACGTGCAGTTCGTGGAGCAGCGCGCCGTGTCCCAGCGCCGATGCGGGTCTGCTCTGCTGCCAGCGGCAGACCGGCGAGCCCCCGACGACCACGTTCGTCGGGACGCTCCCACTTACGCTGAACAACTGCGTCTGCCCGCTGTTCCCGCCGACGGAGGTGGGCTCGCTCACGGCCCAGCTCGTCGATCTGAACAACCAGGCCTTCAAGGAGGCGACCAGCCCGATCGTCTGTCCGTGACCGGCTACGGATTCGCCGGCGACGGCTCGACGAGCCGCCAGCGCAGCGGGCTCGCGCCGGGAGCGTCGATGACGTCGTCGACGCGCAGCTCGATCACACGCTGGGCGCACGGGAACGTCCGCGCGCGCTCCGGATCCCAGTCGATCGTCGCCGTCCCCGTCATCTGCAGGACGTCGCCGTTCTCGAAGTCGACGAACAGGGCGCCGGCGTGCGGATACGCCTCGATGTTGCCGAGCGACATGAACATCATGTTGCCCTGGTAGTCGGGCCAGAGGAGCGTCCGCTCGTCGATCGTGCGGACGAAACCGGGCCGGCCTCCGCGATGCGAGACGTCCGTGCCCGCATCGGGGCTGGCCGTCGCCAGGAAGAACGTGTCCGCCCGCTCGATGCGGGTGCGTTGCGCGGCCGAGAGGGTGGCGGTGCGCGTCACGCGCGACGCGTCTGACTGAGCCTCGGAGACCCCGACCGGCTCGCGCACCTGGATGTACTTGGGACAGTTCCCGAGGGCCTGCACGACCGCGACCTCGATGCTGCCGCCAGGCGCGATGGTCGCGGTGCCGTTCACCCGATAGCGGCGTCGCGTGACGAGATCGATGGCGAGCAGGCCCACCTGCGCGTTCGCGCGCAGGTTCTCGCCGAGCGGGTCGCCGGGCGCCGGCGCCGCGTCGATGCGCACCGTGCGCGGATCGACGGTCGTGACGAAGCCCGGCGGGCCGACGAGCTGTGAGGCCCACGGGCGTGCCGCGGCGTCGAGCGAGCCGACGTAGAGCGAGTAGCGCTGCGCGAGAAAGTGCGCGGCGGCGGGCGGAACCTCGTCGTCGATGCCGCGCCCGACCTTCTCGGCGCCGTAGCGGACCCCGACCCGCTCCTGCACCGCGATCTCGCCTGGGTGAAAGCGTTTCGTCATGAGGCGACTCCTCGTACCCCGCGCGCTGGAGCAGATGGAAGCCCCGGCTCACGTTGGCGTCGCGTTCAAGGGCGGGCAGGGGGAACGTCCACCGCGACACCGGCGGCCTCGTTGACGTAGTTGATGAAGACGTCGAGCGCGACGGCGGCGATGAGCTCGGCGATCTCGGCGTCGCGGCACCCGGCGTCACGCACGCGCGCAAACGTGGCGTCCGTCACGTCCCCGTGGCCCATGGCGAGGGCCGCTGCGAAGTCGAGGGCGGCCGCCGTCGTCCCCTCCTCGGGTAACCGCCCTCCTCGGGTAACCGGTACCCACATCGGCATCCGGGAGCCCCGCCGTCGCTCGGGGGGTCGATCAGTGCAGTGGGTACTCCAAAGCCAACTCACTGATTTCTCGAGTGTGCTGACAGCGAAATATCGTTGCACAACGATTAGTCGTCTTGACCTCAGGGTGGTTCTACGCCAAACGTCGGCGCGGTGAGGCCCGAGTCCCTCCAGACGGTCAGCGTCGCCGTCGCACAGGAGCGGCAGTTGGACGTCGTGCTCGAGCGCATCGTCAAGGTGCTCGCCGCGCAGGAGGGCGTCGCCCTGGCTCGGGTCTGGCTCATCGACGACGGGGACGTCTGCGCGGCGTGCCGGATGCGTCCCGAGTGCCCGGATCAGACACGATGCCTTCACCTCGCCGCCAGCGCCGGCAACCCGTTCGACCCGACCCAGCGATGGGATCGGCTCGACGGCGACTTCCGGCGCTTCCCGCTCGGTGTCCGCAAGGTCGGGAAGGTGGGCGCGACCGGCACCGGGATCCTGCTCCACGACATGTCGGAGCGCTCGACCTGGATCGCGCACCCGGACTGGGCGCGCCGTGAGGGGATCCGGAGCTTCGCCGCGCAGCCGCTGGTCTTCCGGAGCGAGGTCGTCGGCGTGTTGGCGGTCTTCAGCCGCTCGCGGGTCGACGCGGCGGCGTTCGCGTGGCTGCGCGCCTTCGCCGACCACGCCGCGGTGGCGATCGCGAACGCGCGCGCGTTCGAGGAGATCCTGCACCTGCGGGCTCGGCTCGAGGTCGAGAACGCCTGCCTGCGCGAGGACGCGAAGGGGGCGCTCGGCGGGGGCGACATCGTGGGGACGAGCCCGGCGCTCTCGAAGGTCCTCGCGCAGGTCGACCTGGTCGCGCCCGCGGACGCGACCGTGCTCGTGCTCGGCGAGTCCGGCAGCGGCAAGGAGCTGGTTGCGCATCGCGTGCACGAGCGGAGCCGCCGTGCCGCGGGGCCCTTCATCAGGGTCAATTGCGCCGCCATCCCGCGCGATCTCTTCGAGATCGAGTTCTTCGGCCACGCGAAGGGCGCCTTCACGGGCGCCGTGAAGGACCGGGTAGGCCGCTTCGAGGCCGCCGACGGCGGCACCATCTTCCTCGACGAGATCGGCGAGATCCCGCTCGAGCTGCAGGGAAAGCTGCTCCGCGTGCTGCAGGAGGGCGAGCTCGAGCGCGTGGGCGAGGCACGCAGCCGGCGCGTCGACGTGCGCGTCGTCGCGGCGACCAACCGCCACCTCGCCCGCGACGTCGCCGCCGGCCGCTTTCGCGAGGATCTCTACTTCCGGCTGAGCGTGTTCCCGATCGTGGTGCCGCCGCTGCGCGATCGTCCGGCCGACGTGGCGCCGCTCGCCGAGCACTTCCTGCGGGGTGCGTGTGCGCGCCTGGGCCGCCCGGCGCTCCGGTTCTCGGCCCGCGACCTCAGGGCGCTCGAACGCTACCCGTGGCCCGGCAACGTCAGGGAGCTGGCGAGCGTGGTCGAGCGGGCGGCGATCCTCGGCCGCGACGGCCGACCCCGTATCGAGCTCGACCCCGCTGCGCCGCGACCCGCATCGTCCGGCCCACCGTCACCGGACGAGGAGGTCATCATCCCGGCCGCGGAGTGGCGGCGCCGCGAGCGGGCGAACGTCGCGGCGGCGCTGCGGCGCGCGGGCGGACGCATCTACGGTCCAGGCGGCGCGGCGGAGCTGCTCGGCGTCCCGCCGACGACGCTCGTCTCACGCGTGAAGGCGCTCGGGCTCGGCAAGCCGGCCGGCTGACCGGCTCACTTGTCGAACAGGGTCGAGAGCGTCTGGTGCTCCTTGAAGAGCGCGGCCCAGATCTCGCGCCAGGTGTCCTGCTCGACGAGCCCCGGCACCGTGCGCCGCAGGTCGTGGAACACGTCCTCCTTGGCAGTGCCGCTCGACGCGTCGGTCGCGTGGATCAGGCGGTCGGCGACGGCGACGATGGTCGTCGTGTCGAAGCCGTACGCCGGCGAGAGCGAATCGGTGTGCAGGGCCACGGCGTCGACGAGGTCGTCCGGCATGCCCCAGAGCTGCAGCAGCCAGCCGCCCACCGTAGCGTGGTTGCAGCTGAGCGCCGACAGCTCGGCCTCGGCCGCGCCGCCTTCCTCGGCCGCGTCCTCGAGCAGCTCCCAGTAGGTGTCGCCGAGGCGGATGCCGAGCACGAGCTTGCCGACGTCGTGCAGGAGACCGGCCGTGAACGCACCCGCCTCGTCGCCATTGGTGCGCTCGGCCAGCATCTTGGCCGCGGCGGCGACCATCGAGGAGTGTACCCAGAGCCGCTTGCGGAAGCGCCGGATCGTCGGCGTCGATCCCTCGAGCGCGCCCCAGACGCTGAGGCCGAGGACCAGCTCGCGCACGCGCGCGAAGCCGAGGAGCGTCACCGCCTGGTGAATGCTCGAGACCCGGTTCCGCACGGCGAAGAGCGCGCCGTTCGCGATCCGCAGCAGGCGTGCCGCCAGCGCCTGGTCGCGCTGGATCAGCTTGGCGAGGTCGTTCAGGTTCGCGTTGTCCCGATTGACCGTCGTGAGCGTACGCCGCGCGATCTCGGGCGCCGAGGGGAGCTTCTCCACCGCCATCAGCTCCCGATAGAACTTCTCGAGCGTGGGCGAGCGAGACGGGGCATCCCAGACGCGACGGCGCTGGGTGCCCTCGGTGGCCCCGAGGGACGACATCACGGGTCAGCTCAGCAACCGCCATGCCACCGGCTGCGGTCGGCGGCGTGGCGTTCTCGATGGAGAAAGCGTCAGGAAAGTAACGTTCGCTGTCGCGATGGGCACCTCCGCGAATTGACTGGGGCACCCCGGATGCGCTTTCAGGCGTGCATGGGGACGTCGCTGTGGCTCGCGATTCTGCTCGCCGCGGCCGTGCCGGCGGCGGCGTACCACGACCCCGCCACCGACTGCTTCGCGTACTTCGACGGCGAGGGGATCGGCGGACCGGGCGACGCCACGATCGCGTGCACCGACGGCGACCCGACCTGCGATGCGGACGGGGCCGCCAACGGATCGTGTGCCTTCGACGTCCGGATCTGCGTCACCTATCGCGATCTCGCCGAATGCCGGCCGCGCAAGGTGCACACGCTGCGTGCCCATCCGAGCCGCTATCACGTGACGCCGCCGCGGCTCCCGGCGTCGCGCGGCGCGTGCAGCGAGACGACGCGCGTCGTCGTGCCGCTGAAGGCGCACGGGCGTCGCCCCGGCCGAGCGAGGATAGTGATGCTCGCCCGCGCCAAGGGCCCCTCGCCGCGGACCGATCGGGACCGCCTCGACTACAGGTGTCTTCCGGCCGCTTGCGAGGGAAGCCCGGCGGGCGCCTTCCCCTGCAGCCAGACCGAGCGCGAGCCGTGAAGCTGCGTTGACACGCATCGCGCCGCAGCATAGCGCGCCATTGTGCGCTGCGTCGCCTGCGACGCCGATCTGATTCCTGGCAAGGCGTTCTGCCCGATGTGCGGGACGCCCGCGGTCCTGCGCTGCCACAACTGCGGGGGCGCGCTCGAGCCGCAGTTCCGGTTCTGCCCGCAGTGCGGACAGGCGGTGAGGCCGGCCGCCGCGGACGCCGCGCCGCCCCTGCCTGCCGCGCCCGCGCTACCGACGGCCGCCGTCGAGGGCGAGCGCAAGCAGGTGACGGTGCTGTTCTGCGATCTCGTGGGGTCGACCGCGATCGCCGAGCGTCTCGACCCCGAGGAGTATCGCGAGATCATAGAGCGCTATCTCGAGCGGGTCTTTCCCGAGGTCTACCGCTTCGCCGGCATCGTCAACACGCTCGCGGGCGATGGGCTCATGGCGCTCTTCGGCGCGCCGGTCGCGCACGAGGACGACCCGCGGCGCGCCATCCGCGCCGCGCTCGCGATCCGCGAAACGCTCGGCGGGCTCGCGGAGACGGTTCGCGGCGAGCGCGGCATCGAGCTGCAGGCGCGCATCGGCATCCACACCGGACCGGTCGTCGTCGGCACCGTCGGCAACAGCTTCAAGATGGACTACACGGCGATCGGCGACACGACGAACCTGGCCGCGCGGCTGCAGACGCTCGCCAAGCCGGGCAGCATCCTGGTGAGCGAGGCGACCTACCGTCTGGTGCGCGGCTTCTTCGTGGTCGAGCCCACCGGTCCGCTCGACGTGAGGGGCAAGAGCGAGCCCGTCACGGCCTACGAGGTGCTGGGCCGCACCGCCACCACGTCGCCGATGATCCGCGCCGCCGAGCGCGGCCTCACGCCGTTCGTCGGGCGGCACGCCGAGCTCGACCGGCTCGACGCCGCTTACGAACAGCTCGCGACGCGCGCGCTCCAGGTGGTCGCGATCGTGGGCGACGCGGGCATGGGGAAGTCGCGTCTCGTCTACGAGTTCCGGCGCCGGCTCGGCGATCGTCCCGTCGTGTTCCTCGAGGGCCGCTGCTCCTCGATGAACCAGATCGTGCCCTACTACCCGATCCTCTCGATGCTCCGGAACTTCTTCGGGCTCGTGAACGACGACACCGCAGACGCGGCGCATGAGAAGCTCGCGACCAAGGTCGGCCTCGAGTACGGGCACATCGAGCGCATGTTCCCGCTCCTGTCGCAGTTCTTGTCCCTACCCGGTGGCGCCCAGACCGATCTCCCCGGCGAGGCGTTCAAGCGGGAGGTGTCCGACGCGGTCGCGCAGATCGTGCTCGGACAGAGCCACCGGGCCCCGGTCGTCCTCGCGGTCGAGGACCTCCATTGGATCGACGAGCCGTCGCGCGAGCTGCTGGGCGTGCTCTTGAAGCGCCTGGCCAGCGCCCGCGTGCTCCTGCTGGTCACGCACCGGCCGGACGGCGAGCAGGCGAAATGGCGCGTTCCGGCGGCGGTCGAGAAGCTCCACCTCGCGCGGCTCGACTCGGGCGAGATCGTCGAGATCATCCGGGCCGTGGCGGGCGGGCCGCTCCCGAGCGAGCTCGAGACGGTGCTGGTCGGCAAGGCCGCGGGCAGTCCGTTCTTCGCCGAGGAGCTGGTGCGGGGTCTGGTGGAGGAGGGACACCTCCAGAAGAACGGCGCCGGCGTGCACCTCGTGCGCCCTCTCGCGGAGGTCCCCATTCCAGGCACCATCCACGAGGTCGTGGCGGCGCGGCTCGACCGCCTGGGTCCGCAGGCCAAGCGCGTGATCCAGGTGGCGTCGGTGCTGGGACGCCAGTTCCGCAGCGCGCATCTGGCGGACCTCCTCGCCGACGAGAACATCGACGTCGCGCGCGAGCTCGAGGATCTGGCACGCCGCGGCGTACTCCACCGCAAGGGTTCGGCCGGCGGCGACGAGCTGCGCTTCGGCGAGAGCCTCACGCAGGAGATCGCCTACGAGGGCCTGCTGATGCGCCAGCGGCGGCAGCTGCACGAGCGCGTGGCGCGCTATCTCGACGGCCAGCCGGGCGCCGGGCCGGAGCGTGCGGCGCTGCTCGCGCACCACTGGTCGCGCACCGACCACCGCGGCCATGCGGCCGAGGCGTTCCTGCAGGCGGCGCGCGCCGCCGAGAGCGTGCCGTCGTATGCCGCCGCGGCCGACTTCTACCGGCGCGGATGGGAAGCCGCCGAGGCGGCGTATGGCGAGCTGCAGGACGATCGGTTCCTGCGCCTGGCGCTCGAAGCCACCGGAAGCCTCTCGCGCCTCGTCGTGGCTTTCGGTCTGCCGCTGGTCGACGAAGCGGCGCGCGCGGCCGTCCGCGGGCGCGAGCTCGCCGAGCACTTCCACGACACGGAGTCGCTCGCGGCCTTCTACTACATGCTCGGCGTCATGACGATGACGCGCGACGGGCGCGAGTTCGCGCGCGGCCTCGCGCTCGCCGAGCGCGGGCTCGAGATCGCCGAGAAGAAGGGCCTCCGCCTCGCGGCCGCGCGCATCGTACGCGGCATCTGCATCAACTACGTCATCGACGGCCGTTTCGAGCAGGCGCGCGCTCGTCTCGATCCGATGCTCGCCGCCATGGAGGCGAACGAGGATCCCGAGCGTCCCGGTGACCTCTACCTGAGCGCCCGCTGGGTGAAAGACGTCCTGCTCTACGCGAGCGACGATCTCGCCGGTGCGCTCCGGCACGTGGGCGAGACGCTCGTTCTGGGCGAGCGGGTGCAGAACCGGACCATCCGCTGCGCGAGCACGTCGATCCTGGGCGTCATCCACTGCCTGCGGGGCGAGTACGCGAAGGCGAAGCAGTTTGCCGACGAGAGCCTCGCCATCGGCGAGGAGATCGGGAACCTGAACGTGTTCCCGGCCGTCGCGTCGGTGGCGCTGATCGCGCGCGTCGAGCTCGGCGAGTCGGTCGATGCGGCCTACTACGTCGACTGCATCGAGAAGGGCCTCGCCGCGGCCGGCTTCATGCAGCTGAACGTCCGCTTCGTCGCGGAGGCGCTGCTCGCCGTCGGTGACGTCGCGCGGGCGGAGGCGCACGCCGAGTCGCTCTACGGCGTCGTCGGTGGCCGTCTCCGGCAGGCGTTCGTCGCGGTCGCGTTCGGCGACGTCATGCAGCGGCTCGGCCGCCTCGATCGGGCCGAGGCGGCGTACCGGGACGGGCTCGCGATCGCCGAGGCGATCGGCGCGCGCTCGGTCGTGGTCGGAACGATCCTCGGCCTGGCGGAGATCGCCGTGCGGCGGGGCGAGCTTCCGGACGAGGCGCAGGTCGCGCGCGCCTTCGCGCTCTGCGACGAGGTCGGGCTGGGACGCTACCGGCCGCGCCTCGAACGGCTTCCCGCGTCGCCCGGCCTGGTCGCCGCGCCCGCTTGACCCCGTTACTAGATGGGTGGCCGCTGGACGCGGTGCGCGGGCGAGTCCTGCTCGAGGGCGTGCGCGACGCGGAGGACGAGCCCGTCGGCGCCGTGTGGCCCGATGATCTGGAGCCCCAGCGGAAGCCCGCGGTCCATTCCCATCGGGATCGACACGGCGGGCAGCCCGACCATGTTGATCGCGGCGGTGTACGGCACGACGCGGAAGACGTGTGACCCGCCGTCCTCGTCGATGCGTGGGGCGGGGCACGGCGCCGTCGGCGTCACGAGCACGTCCACGTCGCGGAAGGCCGCGGTGTAGTCGTGCGCCACCCACTGGCGATCGCGCACGGCACGCGCCCACACTCCCGCGTCGGTGGGCGGATCGACCATGAGGCGCTCGACCTCGGGCGAGAACACACGTGGGCGATCGCCGATCAGCTCGCGCGTCTGGTTGCCGCCCTCGATGGCGAAGACGGCGAACGTCACGCCGAAGAGGAGGTCGTGATGCGGCATGCGGACCTCCGCGATCGCCGCCCCGAGCGCCTGCAGCCGGTCGAGCGCGCCGTCGTAGGCCGCGTGCACGGCAGGATCGGGGGCGGGCATGAGATCGGGACTCGTTCCCACCCGCAGCCCGCGCACGCCGCGCTCGAGGTCGGCGAGCAGATCGGGTGGATCTCCGGCGCGCGCGTACGCGTACTCCGGATCGAAGCCCGCGAGCGCCTGCGCCGCGATCGCCGCGTCGCGCACCGTGCGGGCGATCGGGCCGGGCACCGAGAACGACACGTTGCCGTTCCCGAACTGGCCGCGATTGCTGATGAGCCCGAGCGTGGGCTTCAACCCCACGACGCCGCAGAACGCGGCCGGGATGCGGATCGAGCCGCCGCCGTCGGTGCCGACCTGCCAGGTGCCGAGCTCGGCCGCGGTCGCGGCCGCCGCGCCGCCGCTCGATCCGCCGGGCACGTGCTCGCGGCGCCACGGGTTCCGCGTCGGGCCGAAGAAGTGGTTGTTGGTCGTGATGCCCATCCCGAACTCGTGCGTCGCCGTCTTGCCGAGGAGCACGGCGCCCGCTTCGCGCAGCCGCGCCGGCACGGCGCCGTCGCGGTTCGGGACGTAGTCGCGGAAGATACCGGACCCGTACGTCGTGCGCAGACCCGCCGTGTCGATCAGGTCCTTCACTCCGACCGGGATGCCATGGAGCGGCCCGCGATGGCGGCCCGCGGCGATCTCACGCTCCGCCTCGCGCGCGGCGACGAGCGCGACGTCCGCGCGAACCCGGGTCGTGAACGAGTTGAGCTCCGGGTCGATCGCGTCGACGCGAGCCAGGGCGGCTTCGCACAGCTCCACCGGCGACAGAGAGCCGCGCCGCAGGAGGTCCGCGGCCTCGGCGAGCGTCAGGCGGGTGAGCCTCGCGTCGGGCACGGGAAGGGTATCTACTCCTTCGCGGGCATGGAGGGCAGCCCCCGATCGTGGCCGTGCGCGGCTTCGTACTGACACCGACCTACCGGGTGATCGGCGGGCGACCGCACGTGCACCTGTATGCGGTGCTCGAGTCGGGCGAGCCGGCGCTGGTCGTCGACACGCGGGTGCGGCCGTACTTCTTCGTCCGCACGAGCGATCGGGCGAAGATGCGCGGCGCGCTCCCCGACCGCACGTGCGTCGACACGTCGCTCACCACGTTCGAAGGTGCCCCCGTCGATCGGGTCGAGGTCGACGCGCCGGCGGACGTACCGGTCCTGCGGCGCCGCCTCGCCGCCGCCGGCGTGCCGACGTTCGAGGCCGACGTGCGCTTCGCGTACCGCTACCTCATCGATCGCGGCATCCGCGGCGCCTTCTCGGTCGAGGGCCCGTTCGAGCGGCGGGCGGGCGTGGGGCGCGTCTACCACGATCCCGAGATCGTCCCGGCCGACTGGACGCCGGCGCTGCGGGTGCTCTCATTCGACATCGAGACGAGCCTCGACGGGCGGCAGCTCTACTCGATCGCCACCAGTGGCACGGGCGGCGACCGGGTGTTCATGGTCGGCAAGGGGCCGATCGCGGGTGCCGAGGTCGTGCCCGACGAGCGGCAGCTCCTCGAGCGCTTCGTCGCGCACGTGCGCGAGGCCGACCCGGACGTTCTCACCGGCTGGAGCGTCGTCGAGTTCGATCTCTCGACCTTGCAGCGCCACGCCCGCCGTCTGGGCGTCCGGCTGGCGCTCGGGCGCAACGAGGATGAGGTCGACATCCAGCGCGACCAGAGCTTCACACGCGAGCCCCGGGCGACGCTGTGCGGGCGTGTCGTGCTCGACGGCCTGGCGCTCCTGCGCAGCTCGTACATCCGGCTCGAGGACTATCGCCTCGACACCGCGGCGCAGGCGATCCTCGGCAAGGGCAAGCTGATCACCGGCGACGATCGCGGCGCGGAGATCGAAGCGGCCTACCGCGACGATCCGGCGAAGCTCGCGGCCTACAATCTGGTCGATGCCCAGCTCGTGCTCGAGATCCTCGCCAGGACGAAGCTGGTCGAGCTGACGGTCCAGCGCAGCCGCATGACCGGGATGCAGCTCGACCGCGTGAGCGCGCAGATCGCCGCCATCGACTCGCTCTACCTGGGCGCGCTGCGCTCGCGCGGGCGCGTGGCGCCGTCGGTCGACGTCGAAGCGGCGGGCGACTTCCAGATCACGGGCGGACTCGTGATGGATTCGGCGCCCGGGCTCTACCGCCACATCCTCGTGTTCGACTTCACGAGCCTGTACCCGAGCCTGATCCGCACCTTCAACATCGATCCGCTCTCGCACACCGCCGCCCGCCTGGCGGGCGCCGGCGTCGTGCGGTCCCCGAGCGGCGCCACGTTCGCCCGCGAGGAGGGCATCCTCCCCGCCCTCGTGGCGCGCCTGTGGACCGAGCGTGCGGCGGCGAAGCGGGCCGGCGACCCGATCGCCTCGCAGGCGACGAAGATCCTCATGAATTCCCTCTTCGGCGTGCTGGGCGCGCCCGCGTCGCGGCTCTTCTCGCCGGCGGTCGCGAACGCGATCACGGTGGCGGGCCAGCACGTGATCCGCCTCGCGGCCGGCGCCGTCGCCGCGCGCGGGCATCGCGTCATCTACGGCGACACCGACTCCCTCTTCGTCGACGTCGGCGCGGCTTCCGGCGCCGAGGCGCGCGCGGCGGGCGAGCGCCTGCGCGCCGAGATCGAGCGCCACGTCGGCGCCGCGCTCGAGCGCGAGTTCGCGTGCACGAGCCACCTCTCCCTCGCGTTCCAGAAGGTCTACGAGCGCTTCTTCATGCCCGAGGTGCGGGGCAGCGGGGCGGGAAGCAAGAAGCGTTACGCGGGCCTGGTCGGCGACGAGCTCGACATCGTCGGGCTCGAGGCCGTGCGGCGCGACTGGAGCCCCGTCGCGCGCCGCTTCCAGCGCGAGTTGCTCGGTCGCCTGTTGCGCGACGAGCCGGCGCACGATTTCGTGCGCGAGTTCGTCGACGCGCTCCGCGCCGGACGCTTCGACGACGAGCTGGCGTATCGGAAGGCCGTCCGAAAGGCCGTGGCGGACTACACCAAGACGACGCCACCGCACGTGAAGGCCGCGCGCAAGGCGGGCATCACCGGACGGCGGCTCGTCCGCTACGTCATGACCAAGGCCGGGCCCGAGCCGGTGGGACGCACGACCGCGGCGCCCGACCACGAGCACTACGTCGAGCACCAGCTTCGGCCGATCGCCGAGGCGATCCTGCGCTTCGTGCCCGGTCCCGACTTCGACGCGCTGATCGGCGCGCGCAAGCAGCTGTCCTTGTTCTGAGTCGGCGCCGCACGCGGCGCCGGGTCAGCCGGCGATGAGACCCGCGAGCTCGGACTGGGCCTCGGCGGCCAGCGTGGCGAGCGTCGCGCCGAGCTCCGGGTTCACCTTGCCGGAGTCGAGCCCCCTGGCGAGCTTGGTCGCGAACTGCTTCAGCTGCTTGGTCGCCTTCTTCAGCCGCCGGGTCTTCACCGGATCGGCGACGAGGTTGCCCGCCCGCGTGACGAGCGCTGCGAGCTTGCGCGCGAGCTTCTTGCCGCCGAGGTCCGTCTCCGACGCGGTGCCGACCGACTGGCTCATCGTGTCGACGCGGCAGCGGACGGCGTCGATACCGATGGCGGTGTCGAAGCAGGTGAGCGGCGGCTCGGTCGTCGACGTCGTCGGCGGCACCGCCGTCGAGCTGGTGGTCGTGCTGGCGACGCTCGTCGACGACGTGGTCGGTGGCGCGGTCGACGTGCTGGTCGAGGTGCTCGTCGACGTGGAGGTGGAAGTCGACGTCGACGACGATGTGCTCGTCGTAGACCCCGCGGTGCTCGTGGTCGTCGAGGTGGTCGTGGGGGACGTCGACGTCGAGGTGGACGTGCTCGACGACGTCGAGGTCGACGAGGACGAGGTGGTGACCGGGACCGTCGACGTCGTCGTCGAGGTCGTGGCACCGACGATCGTGGTCGACGAGGTCGAGGTGGTGGTGCTCGTGGACGTCGAGGACGAAGTGGTCGTCGACGTCGACGAAGAGGTCGACGAGCTCGAAGTGGACGTCGACGAGGAGGTCGACGTCGAGGTGCTGGACGACGTCGAGGTGGACGAAGTCGATGTCGATGTCGACGAGGTGGTGGACGTCGTCGTCGATGTGGTGGCGCCGGGCAGCGAGGTCGACGTGGTCGAGCTGCTGCTGGTCGAAGTCGACGAGCTCGAAGACGTCGACGAGGACGACGACGTCGAGCTGCTCGTCGTGGTGGAAGAGGTCGTCGACGTGCTCGTGGTCGTGGTCGTCGTCGTGGTCGTGCAATTGACGCCGCAGCACGGCAACGTGAGGTTCTGCGTCGGGGTCGCGGCCGGTGTCACGACCGCGCCGCCCAGGACGTTCGGGGCGGTGGTGCGCCACTCGAACAGGTTCGCCGCGGTCGCCGTCAGGTGGCCCGCCACGGTGAGCCCGGTGCTGGCGCTGAAGAAGATCGTTCCCGCCGGATCGCCGCCCGGGCCGGTGGCGATCACGTCACCGGCGGGCGTCACGTTGATCTGGCAGGCGTCGATCTCGATCGATCCCCCGAGGGCGTCGGGATGATTCGTGGGATCGATGGGGGCCGTCGTTCGCGCGCGGGCCGCCACCGTGACGAGCCCGCCGGCGAAGACCGTCAAGTCGCCCCCGAAGTTGTCGGCGGTGAGATCGATCTCGGCGTTGAGATTGACGTTGGCGTTGGCGTCGAAATCGATGCCGTCGCTCGATCCGAACCCGACGCTCTGCGCGAAGATGGGACCGTTCTGCGTGATGTCGGTCAGGGCGTCGACGCTGTACGTTCCGCCGTCGCCGTCCGGGGACGCGCCGTTCACCTCGATCCGGCCGGCGGTGGTGACGCTCGCCCCATTGCTGGAGATCGAGATGTCGCCGCCGGCGCCGCCGTCCATGTCGTCGCCGGAGCCGTTGGCGAGGATGTCCCCGTTCATGGTGACGACCCCGCCGGCGATCACGGTGAGGAAGCCGCCGTCGCCGACGCCCGAGGCCTGCATGTCGACCACGCCGTCGACGGTCGTCGTGACGTCGGTTCCCGCCGTGATGTCGACGCTGCAGCTGCTGCAATCGCCGCCCTTGGCGACGAGCTGGGTGTTGACGTGGACGGAGCCGAGGGTCGCCTCGATCTCGATCGCGCCGCCGCCGCCCTGCGCGTTGCCGAGCGATCGGATACCCTCGCTCGGGTCGCCGGTGACGGTCACGTTGCCGGTCGCCGACGTCATGGTGATGGACCCGCCGAAGCCCAGCAGGTTCGTCGCGTTGGCGATGAGCGTCCCGTCGATCGACAGATTCCCCTGCGAGGTCAGCACGATCGCGCCGCCGCCGAAGTTCCCGCTGACGTCGATGCGCGACTTGCTGGTGCCCTGGCTCTGGATGTCGATGGTGGTGTCGGACGCCAGGGCGACGGTGACGGTGCCGTCGTTGCCGGGGGCGACGATCCGGGCGCCGGGCTGGAAGGTCACGGCTGCCGCATGGATCTGGAACGTGCCCATGCCGCTCACGGTGATCGTCCGGCTGTTGTTGATCTGGAAGGGGCGGTTCCCGAGGTCGTAGACGCCCACCGGGATGGTCACGCTGCTCGCGATGACGCAGGAGTTGTCGGCTGGCGCCGGCACCTGGCACGGGAGCTGGGCCGCAGCCGGGGCTGCGGCGGCGGTGACGACCAGGGTGGCGAGGAGAATCAGGCGGGAGAACATGCGGTTCTGGTGGCGTTCGGCGAGGAAACGATCGCGGCAGCTTCCCGCAGCGCCGACACTTCTGTCAATAAGACTTTGGGGTGGCGGCCGTGCAGCTATGCGCGATGCGAGGGTCGGATCTACGGCACGATGACGATCTTGCCGTAGGTCTGTCTTGATCCGAGGGCCTCCAGCGCGTCGGCGACGTGCTCGAGGCGAAATCGCTTCCAGATCACGGGGCGAATCGCGCCGGCCTCGAACATCCGGAACAGGGCTTCGAACACCTGCGGAACCCGCTCCGGCTCGTTCAAGGCGTAGGCGCCCCAGTGCAGGCCGATGACGGCGATGTTCTTGAGCAGGATCCGGTTCGCCTTGATCTCGGGGATCCGGCCGCCCGCGAACCCGATCACCAGCAGCCGGCCGCTCCAGGCGATGCACTTGAGCGAATGGTCGAGGACGTCGCCGCCGACCGAATCGTAGATGACGTCGGCGCCGCGGCCGTCGGTCGCGGCCTTCACCCGCTCCGGCCAGTCGGGGGCACGGTAGTCGATGCACACGTCGGCGCCCGCTTCGCGTGCGATCGCGAGCTTCGCCTCGCCACCGGCGGTCGCGAGCACGCGCGCGCCGAGCGCCTTGCCGATCTGCACCGCGGCCAGCCCCACGCCGCCCGCCGCCGCGTGCACCAGGAGCCGCTCGCCGGCGCGGAGCTGCGCCCGCAGCACGAGCGCGGCCCACGAGGTGGGGTACACGATCGGGAACGCGGCGCCCTCCTCGAACGACATGTCGTCGGGCATGCGCCACGCCGAGCGCGCGGCGACGACGGCGCGTTCGGCGAACGCCCCGAGCGAAACCGACGCGAGGACGCGATCGCCGATGCGGAAGCCGTCGGCCTGCGAGCCGACGGCGCTGACGACGCCCGCCAGCTCGGCGCCGGGCACGAACGGCAGGGGCGGCTTCACCTGGTAGCGACCCTGCGCCATCAGGATGTCGAAGAAGTTGCAGCCGGCCGCCTTCACGTCGACCGCGAGGCCGCCCGCGAACAGCTCGGGCTCGGGCGCCTCCGCCACACGGAGGTCGCGCGGCTCCATCAGCCGATCGACGACGATCGCGCGCATCGGGTCGCGCTAGGAGAGGTACGCGTCGAAGCCGCGCTGCATGCCGGCGGTCGCGAGCACGGTCCACTGGAACGCGTGGCGCACGAGCGCCTGCTGCTCGCGGGTCTGGACGAACGGTGCGAGGGCGCGCTCGGCGTTGTCGCCGTGCTCCTCCTCGGCTTCGACGTGGATGCGGTAGAACTCGAGTGCGTCGTCGGAGATGTCGTAGTGCACGAGCGCCTTCAGGATCACCTCGGCGCCGTTCGGGCGTCCCGGGACCTGCAGCTCGAGCCCGAGACCGAACGAGCCGAGTCCCTCCGCGAACGAAGACCGGCAGAAGTGGCCGAGGACGGTCGCGCCGCCGATCGTCGACGGCAGCGGCAGGTGGTCGCGCGCGTCGTTCTCACTGATGCCGAGACCGCGCAGGAACTTCACGTACAGGTCGCGGTGGTCGGCCTCCTTCAGATATCCGAGCTCGCCGGCGAGGTTCTGCGCCACCAGGCGCGCGCTGTCCCGCTCGATGACGGTCGGCGCGTGCGCGAGCCACGCGGTCAGCGCCGGAATGCCGGCACCGACGAAGTGGTACATGTCCTTCGCCCACAGATGGAGTTGCGCGCGCGTGAGCTTGCCGCCCATGAGCGCCATGAAGAAGCGGCCGGCGCCGGGCTGGTTCTGCTTGAACGCGATGCACTCGTCGAGGAACTCGCGCGGCGACAGCGCGCGCTCGGTCATGAAGGTCATGGAGTGGTTCTAGCCCTCTCGCGTCCGGCTCCTCAAGGGCTCGCGCGATCGCCCAGGCGAGGGCCATGCGCACCTTGCGCGGCTGCGCGAGTCCTGCAACCAGATCGTCGATGATCGGGCCCGCACCCGCGATTCATGCGGCGATCCCGGCCGCCCCGCGGCATGCGGGTTGCTCTAGTACAGGCGCGATGCGCGCGTCCCTTCGTGCCGCCGCCGCGCTTCTCGTGGCGGCCGCCGTACCGCTCGTGGTGTCGACCGCGAGCGCCCAGGACCTCTACTATCTGCGGACCGGGACGCTGCTCTCACCCGAGGCGCCGCCGCCGGGTGCGGCCACGGCGCTGCTCTCGACCAAGATCCCCGCCGGCGAGAACGCGCTGCTCGCCACCTTCACCTCGGCGATGTTCGCCGCCGACGTCGTGCTGAGCGACGCGCGCGCGGTGGTCTTCCTCGGCACCGGCCGTCCGGGCATGGACGGCTGCGCGCGCGTCACCGCGACGCTCGGACGCCTCGCGGGCGCCGCTCAGGCGACGGTCGCGAGCGGGACCATCGTCACCACCATTCGTCCGCGCCGTCGCGTGATCGACGCGATCGTCGTGCCCCTCGCGGTGAGCGACGCCACCCTCGCGGCGCCGGGCGATCGCGTCGTACTCCAGGTGCGCGTCACCAACGAGTGCGGGGGCGAGCGCAACGTCTCGGTCATGTACGACTCGGTCGGGCGCCCGAGTCGCGTCGAGCTGCTGGTCAACGGGGCCACCACGACCACGACGACCACCACGACCCTCGACGCGACGACCTCGACCACGACGACGCTGCCGCCCAGCTGCCTCGTGACCGCGACCGAGCTCGGCGCCGTGCGCTGCCGTCTGGAAGCGATGGACGGCATCCTGCGCGGCACGTCGCCGGCCGATCTCGGCGGCGCGCGGTTCCGCGATCGCCTCGAGCGGCGGGTGGAGCGGGCGCTCGCGCTCGCGCGCGCGGCCGAGCTGCTCGCGCCGACCAAGCGGCGCCTCAAGCGGGCCCGCAAACAGCTCGCGCGCTTCGCCCAGCTGGTCGACAAGGGACGCGGCGACGGCCGCGTCGCGACCGAGGTCGGAGGAACCTTGTCGTCGCTCGCGCAGGGCGCGACCAGCGGCCTCGACGCGCTCCTCGCGAGCCAGTGATGGCGTCCGGTCGCACGATCCGAGTCGTCGCGACCGCGCTCGTGCTCACCCTCGGCGCGGCGGCGCACGCCGCGGACGACCTGTCGCTCTACCTCGTCCGCGGGCCGGCGCTGGAGCCGGGCGCGCCCACCGCCTCGCAGCCGCAGGAGGACAGCCAGACGGCCTCCGAGGGCGAGACGGTCACGTTCGGCCCGTTCGACGCGGAGCCCGCCGCCGAGCCGGGACGAGTGAACAAGGGGCCGATCTCGTTCGCGCTCTTCCTCGCGACGGGCGCCTCGGGCATGCCCGGCTGCGCGGAAGTCGTCGTGCGGCTCTCGAAGGTGCCGGCGACGGGGATGCCCGTGACGCTCGCCACCGCCGACTTCGTGACTTCGCTCGTCCCGAAGAACCAGCTCGTCGATCCGATCGCCGGCCTCGTCCCCGTGAACCTCGACGTCGCGGCGCGGAAGCTCGGGATCGGGGATCACCTCGCCTTCAGCGTCGCGGTGACGAACCACTGCACCGACGGCGGGCACAGCGTGCGCCTCCTCTACGACGGCGCCACGCGCCCGAGCCGGATCGCGTTCACGGACGACTGCATCGGCGTCGACAACCCCGATCAGAGCGACATCGACGACGACGGAATGGGCGATGCCTGCGACGTCTGCCCCGAGATCGCGGACGGCGGGCAGGTGGATTCCGACGGCGACGGCATCGGCGACGCGTGCGACGACTGCCCGACCGTCGCCAACGCCGATCAGGACGACGCCGACGGCGACGGGATCGGCACGGCCTGCGACGCCTGCCCGACCGACAGCGGCGAGTCCGGCGAGGCCGGCGGCTGCCCCTGCGCGTCGGCGGATTGCGACGACGACGACCCGTGCACCGTCGACGCCTGCACCGAAGGCCTCGGCTGCACGCACGAGAAGGACGGCGGGCTCGACCTGGTCGAATGCCGACTCCTGTTCCTCCGCGACCTCCTGGTCGCGGCGCCCGACGTCGACGGCAAGGTGAAGCAGCCCGGATCGCCGGCGAGAAAGGCCCTCAAGCTGGCCGGCCGCGCGCTCCTGCGCGCCGTCCGAGCGAATCGCCATCGCGCCACCGCGTATGCCCGGCGTCTCCAAGACCTGGAGCGCCGGCTCCAGCTCTTCGTGCAGCGGATCGAGGAGGCGACGCGAGCCGGTCGCGTGCCGCGCACGCTCCACGACCGGCTGCTGATCCTGGCCGGCGAGGCGATCGACGCGACCCGCGACGCCGGACCCTGAGGGGAAGCGGTCGCTACAAACGCTGCGGCCACCGACCCTTGGGGGCCGGTGGCCGCATGAGGACGAAGGCACACGGGACGGCTGCCACGCTCGAACCCGTCAAAGTGACTCCGAAGAGGACCGCCGATCCCTCCGAGGTCCAAGAAGCGTGCCGCGCGCGCGAATCCGAGCGGGGGGCCCGCAGGAGCGACGCCAGGATGGCGGCGCCTGGTCGGTCGCCGTGTCGAGCGCGCTTGTCTCGCGACGAAAATGTGCAGACCGGCCCTGTTCGGCGGCAAGCTTTCGACGTTTCGACGGGTCCGGCGGCCTGCGGTGTGAGAGGGGTGTCACGCCCGCGTCGCTGTGGACGACCCCCGGTTCGCTTGTTACAGGGGTGACCTTCCGGGGATGGCGTTGTTCATGGCGTCGGCCGCAATTCCGCGGCCCCGATGAGGAGGAGCTTCATGCGGAAGGTTTCGATCCTGGCCCTCGCCGCGCTCGCGAGCGCGTGCGCCAACGCAACCGTCAACAAGCAAGGCGTCCGCGCAACCGGCGAAGCGCCGGAGTCGACGCGGGTCGACGTGGTGCGCATCCCCTACGATCCCTCGCAGCCCTACTACGTGGTGACGGTCGAGCCGTTCACGTTCGATGCCGACGGCACACCGGCTGGGGACGTGCCCCAGGCGCCCGGCCGGCGGTACGGCTGGGGACCCTGGGGCTGGGGCCTTCTCCCGGAGGGCCCGAGGGCGCAGGCCTACAACCCGCCGCCGCAGGGCGCGAGCGCGCAGATGGGAACGGCGATCGCGAACCAGCTCGTCACCGCGCTCGGCAACGTCGGCAACATCCACATCGTCGACTACGACTACTACTACGATCGCCGCAACAAGCCGTCCTCGATGCTGAAGCGCGGTGAGGTCGGACCCTTCGTCATTCGCGGATCGGTCACGGAGTTCAACGAGATCGCCGAAGCGACGGGCTCGAGCACGGGTGGCTCGGCCGGCGCGATCGGCGCGGCGCTTGGCATCGCCGGCGCGATCGCGGGCAACACCCCCGCCGCCGCCACCGGCGCCGCGCTTGCGGTGGCGAACCCCACCTACGACAACACGGTTGCACGCCGCACCGGGTCGGTCGCGATGGATCTGAAGTTGGTCCAGCCGGGCAGCGGCCGCATCGCGGCGACGGTGGTCGCGAACGGCAGCTTCACCAGCGAGTCCGCGGCGAGCGGCTTCTCGGTGTTCGGCATCGGGAAGGCGAGCAACGCCTTCGCCGCAAGCGCGCTCGGTCAAGCGAACCGGGCCGCGATGAACTCGGCCACCACGCAGATCGCGGAGCGCCTGCGGAGTCTGCGCTAGGGCAACGGTCGACAGGTGACCCGGAAGAGCGCGCTTCGGTCGCCTTCGCCGCCGAGGAGATAGCCCGTGCCGTCGGCCGTGTAGCCGACAGCCTCGCCGAGGCCGGGGCCGACGGTCGGGACTTTGATCGGGCGCGTGGCGAGCACGTCGGCCAGCCGCGACGCGCCCGGACGGCGGAACTCCCACACGAAGCGATAGGTGCGCAGGAGCACGCGGTCGCCGTCAGGGTGGACGCTGGCCGCCGTCGTGAGCGCGTCGAGCTCGGGCGGCGCGTCGACGGCCTCGAGCCGGACGGCGGTCCCGAACGCGCGCGGGCGGAGGCCCTCCACGCGGTAGAGGTCGCCGAGCGAGAAGAGGGTCTTCGTCACCACGTACACCTCGGCGCTGCGCGGATCGACGAGCAGCGCCTCCACGTCGTGCGTGTCGTCCGCGTACGCGAACGGCAGCGACGTTGCGGTGAGCGGGCGACCGCGCAGCTCGTCGGGCTCCTCGACCCGCAAGATCTGCACGCGCTTGCGGCCGTGCAGGTTGTCGCCCGTGTCGGCGAGGTAGATGCAGGAGCGAGGTGAGGCCGCGGCGCACGGACCCGTGGCGATGTCCTCGGGATCGACGGCGCTCGCGCCGCGCAGCGGGAAGGACGCGACGAGCGTCCCGTTCTCGCGGATGGCGTACAGCGCGAGCTCGTGTCCCGAATCGTTGTGCGCCCAGTAGACGCCGGCGTGTCGCCGGCTCGCCGCAAGCCCCGAGAGCTCCGGCAGGACGGCGGGGAGACGCCCCATCTCCTGCGGATGCTCGTCGTACGCGTCGCACGCGCCAGCCGCGGCCGCGGACGGCAGCGCGAGCAGCACGAGACACGCGGCGACGCTCCCGGTCCATCGGCGCACGCGCGTCAGCGTCCACCCTTGCCGGCGCCGTGACGCCCGCGGATCGCTTCCAGCGCGCCACCGCGCCGCCACATGTAGCAGGAGTCCGGGAGCGCCGTGAGCCCCGGATGACGCGGCGTCGTGCGGACCTTGTCGTGCCAGGCGTCGGGGTGCGCGGCCCGACACTGGACGAGCGCTGGCGGCAGCATCGCGAACGCATCTCGCCACGGCGCCGCATCGGCACCGTCGCCGAGGCGCGAGGCGAGCTCGCTCATCGCGCCACGCGCGAGCCCCATGCCGACGAGCGATGCCAGGAGCGCGGTGCGGTCGGTCCAGGCCTCGCCCGCGAAGCGATCGGCCGTGCGGCGTCGCTCGGCGCCGCGCGCGCCGACCAGCGTGCCCGGCCAGAGATCGGCCGTCACGGCGGCCGCGAGCTCGTGGTGGAGCGCGAAGCGCTCGGGTGCGAGGACCTGCGGCCCGCGATCGTTCCAGTGGAGATCGCCCAGGCGCACCGCGACGTCGACGCGCCCACCCTCCCGCTCGTGGCCGTCGAAGACGAGGTCGCGACGAAAGAGCGGACCCGGCGGAGCGGCCGCGGCGTTGCTGCGGGCGGCGAGACCGGCGCGTAGCGCGGCGTCCATGAAGAGCGCGAGCGTGACCAGGTGCGAGCATCCGAGCGGACCGCCGATGCGGTCGCGCACCGCCTGCGAGAGGCCGCGGCCGAGCGACGTCGTGGTCCCGAGCGCGGCCAAGCGATCGATCGGGTCCCGGCAGCTTTCGCCGGCGGTCTCGGGCGAAGCCTCGAACGCGACGGTGGGCTGCATCGGCGTCCAGCGCTCGATCGTGCCGGTGGCCGGCTCGACCACCCAGGCGAGCTCCATGTGGTGGATGATGCCCATCCCTTGCATGCTGCCCCCGACCGGGAGGAAGCCGCGCGTGCGGAGGTCCAGCAGCGAACCCTGCGCCTCGAGCTTTCCGTCGTTCCGGCGGCGCACGAGGGCGCTCTGGGCGCGCGTGTGGACCGGCTCGCCGTCGAGATCGAGACGCATCGTCTCTCTCGTCTAAGCTGCGGCGGCCGTGCTCGGCAACCGTCAGCGGTAGTCGTGTCCTTCGGGGAGCTCCGGGACCGCGTCGAGCCGCCGCAGCGACGCGACGCGCACGTGCGTCACGCCGTCGCGATGCTCGAGCTGGCCCGCCACCTCCACGAGCGGGGAAGTGTTGAGCAGCACGCGCCAGCGCTCGTAGGTGGGCGGCGTGAGAAAGGCGTTCGCCGTGCCCGTCTCGTCCTCGAGCGTGAGGAAGCACATCCCCTTCGCCGTGCCGGGTCGCTGGCGGACGATCACGTGACCGGCGACGCGCACCCGCGCGCCGTCGCGGACGCGCGCGAGGTCGCACGTCGCGACCACGCCTTCGGCGCGCAGCCGATCGCGGAGGTACGCCATGACGTGCGGGCCCGTCGTGAGGCCCGTCGTCGCGTAGTCGGCGGCCGTCTCCTCGAAGGGGGACATGGGCGGAAGCGGAGACCCGGAGCGTTCCGGTCGCGTGCGGGCGAGGAGCGAGGTCGGATCGCGCTCGACCGCCGACGCCTGCCAGAGGGCTTCGCGCCGGGAGAGGCCGAAGGGCGCGAGCGCGCCCGCGTGCGCGAGCGCATCCAGCTCGTCGCGTTCGAGGAGCGCGCGCCGGGCGAGGTCGCCCACCGACGTGCAGGGCCGCGCCGCGACGATCCGCTCGGCGGCGGCGGCGCGGAGGCCCTTCACGTAGCGCAGGCCGAGCCGCACGGCGCCGGACTCGATCGTGCACCGCCACGCCGAGCGCTCGGCGTCGATCGGCAGGAAGCGCACGCCGTGCCGCTCGCCGTCCTTCACGAGCGTCGCCGGGTGGTAGAAGCCCATCGGCCACGCGTTGAGCAGCGCGCAGTAGAACGCGGCCGGGTGGTGCGCCTTCAGGTACGCCGACGCGTAGGCGAGCAGCGCGAAGCTCGCCGCGTGCGATTCGGGGAAGCCGTAGAGCGCGAACGACGTGATGCCGCGCACGATGTCGTCCTGCGTCGTGCCGGCGATGCCGTGTGCGGTCATGCCGGCGCGCAGGCGCGCCTCGATCGCCTGCATGCGCGCTTCCGAGCGCTTGAAGCCCATCGCGCGACGGAGCTCCTCGGCCTCGCCGCCCGTGAAGCCGGCGACGGCCATCGCCATGCGCAGGAGCTGCTCCTGGAAGAGCGGCACGCCGAGCGTGCGCGCGAGAATGGGCTCGAGCGCGGGATGCGCGTACGTCACGGCCTCGCGCCCCGCACGCCGGCGCAGATAGGGATGCACCATCTGTCCCACGATGGGGCCGGGACGGATGATCGCGACCTCGACGACGAGGTCGTAGAAGTGATCGGGCTTCATGCGCGGCAGGGTCGCCATCTGTGCGCGGCTCTCGACCTGGAAGACGCCGATCGTGTCGGCGCGCTGGAGCATGGCATAGACCTTCGGATCGTCGGGGGGCAGGTGCGCGAGGTCGACCTCCACGCCCTCGTGCTCGCGCACGAGCGGGATCGCCTCCTCGAGCGCCGCCATCATGCCGAGGCCGAGGAGGTCGACCTTGATGAGCCCGAGGTCGGCGCAGTCGTCCTTGTCCCACTGGATCACGTGCCGGCCGGCCATCGCGGCCGGCTCGAGCGGCACGACGTCGTCGAGCCTGCCGGCGGCGATCACCATGCCGCCGGTGTGCTGGCCGAGGTGACGCGGCAGACTCTGGATCTGCCGGACGAGCTCGACCAGGAGCGCGATGCGCGGCGCCGCGGGATCGACGCCGCCGTTGCGGAGCTGGGCCGCCAGCTCGTCGTGCTGGTCGTGCCAGCCGTGCGCGCGCAGGAGCTTGGCCAGCCGATCGACCTGATCGAGCCCCAGGCCGAGCGCCTTGCCCACCTCGCGCACGGCGCTGCGCGTGCGATAGCTGACGACGGTCGCCGTCATGGCGGCGCCGCGCTCGCCGTAGCGGCGGTAGACGTACTGGATCACCTCTTCCCGGCGATCGCCGGAGGGCAGATCGAGGTCGATGTCCGGCCATTCGCCGCGCTCCTCGGAGAGGAAGCGCTCGAAGAGCAGGTCCATCGCCACGGCGTCGACGGCGGTGATGCCGAGCGCGTAGCAGACGGCGCTGTTCGCCGCCGATCCGCGCCCCTGACACAGGATGCCGCGCTCGCGGCAGAAGCGGACGATGTCCCAGACGATGAGGAAGTAGCCGGCGAGGTCGAGCTTGGCGACGACGGCGAGCTCGTGCTCGAGCTGGCGGCGGATGCGCGGCGTGACGGGCCGCCAGCGCTCACGCGCGCCCGCGAACGTGAGCTCGCGCAGGAAGCCCTGCGGCGTCTCGCCGGGCGGCAGCGGATAGTCGGGGAAGCGATAGGGCAGGTCGGCGAGCGTGAAGGCGCAGCGCTCGGCGATGCGGCGGCTCTCGCGGATCCACGCCGGCGTGTCGCGGAAGAGCGCCGCCATCTCGGCGGCGGACTTCAGGTGTCGTTCGGCGTTCGCGAGCAGCCGGCGCCCGGCCGCGTCCACCGTCGTGCCGAGGCGGATGCAGATGAGGACGTCGAGGAGCGGGCGATCCCGTGGCGTCGCGTGCCGCACGTCGTTGGTCGCCACGACGGGAACGCGGTGTGTCTCGGCCAGGTCCGCCAGCCGGCGTGCGAAGCGAGCGCCTGCGCGGTCACGATGATGGTGCACGTCGACGGCGAGGCGGTCGGGGAAGATGCCGGCGAGACGATGCAAGTTCGCCGGCGCCGTCGCCGGATCGGCGAGCACGCCGTCCTCGCCGCCCGCGAGACAGGCGAGCCCGGCCGCGTGCTCCTCGACCTGCGTCCAGTCGACCCGCGCGTCGCCCTTGGGACGGCCGAGCGCGCCCGCGGTGAGCAGGCGGCAGAGGTTGCGATAGCCCACGGCGCTCTCGACCAGGAGATGCAGCACGCCGGCGCCGGCGACCGGCACGTCGGCGCCAACGATCGCGCGTACACCGGCGCGCCTGGCCGCCTGGAAGAAGCGCGGCGCCCCGTAGACGCCCCCGCAGTCGGCGAGCGCGATCGCGTCGTAGCCGAGCGCGGCCGCGCGAAGGGCGAGATCCTCGGGCAGCGACGCACCCGCCAGGAAGCTGAACGCGCTCCGGCAGCGCAGCTCGACGTAGTCAGAGCCGGGCATGGCCGGGCCACGGCGCGAGCGGATCTCCTGCTACTTCGCGATCGGGCGACGCGCTTGGCGGTACACGCGCAGGACTTGGAATGTGTCCGTAGTGCGCCGGTAGTAGATCCGCAACGGATGGACGGGCCAGCTCCTGATGACTTGCTCCGACCGAAGCCGTTGCTCCGGTCCGTCGAACTCTCCGCGCGCGAGTCGATGCACGACACGAAAGACGCCCTCGGCCATGCTCATCGCCGCACCGAGGTTGCTTGCCGCAACATGCGCGACGAACGCCTGACGATCCTCGATCGCTTGCGGAGGGTAGACGATTCTCAGCGACGCAACGGAGCGATGATGCGCCGCTGGACGTCGGGATCGTCCACTCCGCCTCCATGCTCGAGTGTGGTGAGGGCAAGCTCGATGCCTGCATCCTCCTCGGGCGTGAGGGGCGGGATGTCGTCGACCGACTCGACGACGTAGCGTCCTGCAGGAAGTCGCCGAAGCTCCTCGGGGAGATCAGCGCCGTTCCATCGGACGATCGTCGCCATGCGGTGACCATAGCCGCCTCGGCGTCGAGTGGCCAGAGGGACGGATGCTCAGTCGTGGGCATGATTGATCGACATGGTGAGAGTCAGTCGTACGCCCCATCGACGAACCACTCCCCCGATCGGCGATCGCGGAAGCAGCGGTAGATCCCGCCGTCGGTGAGCTCGAGATCGTAGTAGTCGCGCACGACGGGCGCGTCGTCCCACCATTCGGCGGTGACGCGCCAGGGGCCCGCGGCGCCGACGACGCGACCGCCGAGCCCCGCACCGCGCACGAAGCTCGGCGCGTCGCGCTCGGTGAACACCTGGAGCGGCTGCGGCGGACGGAGCGCGCGGATGACGAGGCGGCACGACGACTCCGCCGTGCGGTCCGGTAGCGTCGCGGACGGCAGCGTGAACGGCGCCACGGCCGCGTCGCCCGGGCGGTGCGAGTCGACGACGACGGGCGTGCCCACGCCCTCCGTGCCGCACATCGCGCCCAGCCGCGCGAGCGTGGTCGCGAGCCGCTCGGGCGACGGCCCCGCCGGGGCGAAGAGACCGAGCTGTGTGGCGCGCACGAGCGCCGGCGTGGCGACGATCGTGAGCTTCACGATCGCCGCGCGCGGCGGGTGCGCTTCGAGCTCGACGCGCAGACAGCCGAGGAGCGTCTTCACGTCGCGGGTGGGCGCGGCGAGCGGGATCGTGCGCGCATCGCGGCTCCGGTCGTCCAGCTCGAGCGCGAGACCGAGCCGCGCGCAGCCGATGCCCGCGAGGCCGAGCCGCTCGACGGCGCGCAGGACGAGGCCGTGCAGCACGAACAGGAGCGGCTCCAGGTTGTCGATCGCGTGCTCGAGCACGACCGACTCCTCGACGTCGCCGGCGATCGCCGCCGGCATGAGGGGGCGCTCGTCCTCGCCACGCGCGGCGCGGATGAGCGGCACGCCCGGCGGTCCGAGCCGCGTGGCGACCTCGCCCGTCGGGAGGAGTGCGAGCTCGCCGAGCGTGCGGATGCCCCAGCGCGCGAGCGTCACGGCGACGTCGGGGGCGGGGTCGAGGCAGGCGAGCGGCAACGGCGCCAGGAATCCCCGCTCGCTGCCGGCGGGCACGACCTCGGTGCCGTGACCGTGACGGGCGGCGAGCCGCGCCACCGTCATGCTCGACGCCACCGCAGCGCGCGCCTCGAGCCCCACGCGCGCCGCGCGCGCGACGAGCGCCGTCGCGAGCCCGGCTTCGGTGCCGGCGAGATGGGTCGATCCCTCGGCGTCGAGGAAGACCGTGGCGTCCGCGGCGACCTCGATGCGCTGCGCGAGCGATGCGGCGACGTCGACGAGCGCGTGCGCGGCCGATGCCTCGGCCGCGGCGTCGCGCCGGCGGACGATCAGCTGAGCAAGAAGTGCACGAGCCTGTGCAGCGGTGTGCTTCGCGGGACGGATGCCGAGCGCGCGGGCGCTCGCCGAGGCGGCGACGACGCGCGCGTGTGGTCCGGGGGCGTCGGTGAGGACGAGGGGACGGGCTGCACAATCGGGATCAGCGCGGCAAAGGGCGGCCACGGGAAGATCGGGCACGACGAGGCAGGCGATGCGGGGCATGGCCGGCGGCGATCACGCACAGGCGGCTTGCCTCAGGGTGAGCGCGCGGCCGGGAATGCCGATGCGGTTTCGGGTGACGGTGAGCGCGGCGGTGATGCCGGCGAGAAGGGTCGGGCGTCCGGTATCGCGATGCCACTCGGCACGCCGGGTGGTGATCTCGAGCCCGAGCGCCGCGTGCGCGCCGGCCTGACGATGCGAGGTGAGCACCAGCAGCGTCGTGCGCGTGCGCTCGGCGGCGCGCACGAGCCGCGGCCAGGGAGTGGAGGGGTGGGCGGCTTCGGCGAGGTCGAGGACGACCAGGCCGAAGCCGCCCGCGCCGAGGAGGCACTCGGCGGCTGGTGGGACGTCGTGCTCGGACCGGGGTCTGACCCAGAGCACGCGGGCAAGGACGAGGCCGGTGGTGGTGGCGGCCTCGGGGTCGAGGGAGTTGGCGGGATCGATCCAGGCGACGACCTCTCCGGCCTGCGTCGCCCGCGCCGCGATGGCGCAGGCGAGCCCCGTTCGGCCGGTGCTCCGCCGCCCGGCGAGCTCGGTCATGCGTCCACGTGGGATGCCGCCGCCCGTCGCAGCGTCGAGCGCCGCGATGCCCGTGGGAAGGAGGGGGTGGCCGCCCCGGGGCGAGGCACCTAATCGGATGTCCCCGGGACGGCCGAGCCGGTCGAGAAGGGCGGCGGCGGACATGGATCCTGTTTCGCTCTTTTTTCGCCTCGATGTCAAGGGGCGAGTGATCCTTACTTGACCCCCTCCCTGTGCTACCTCGACACCCCGATGCGGCGGCGATGGTGGGGATGGCTCGGGCTGCTCGTGGGCATCGCCGCCCTCGGGCTCGGGCTGCGCGCCTTCTGGATCGAGCCGGCGTCGCTTCGCGTGGAGCGCTACGTGCTGCCGCTCGAACGCTGGCCGTCTCGATTGAACGGTCTCCGCATCGCCGTGCTCGCCGATCTGCACGTGGGCTCGCCGTGGAACGGCATCGACAAGCTGCGGCGCATCGTCGACGAGACGAACGCCGCCGGCGCGGACCTCGTGCTCCTCGCGGGCGACTACGTGATCAAGGGCATTCCAGGCGGCACCTTCGTTCCGCCCGAGGAGACGGCTGCCGTCCTGCGCGGGCTGCACGCACCGCTCGGCGTGTACGCCGTGCTCGGCAACCACGACTGGTGGTTCGACGTCGGACGCGTGCAGCGCGCGCTCGCCGGCGCCGGCATCACGACCCTCGAGGACCAGGCGATCCCGATCGACGGCCCGCACGGCCGCTTCTGGCTCGCCGGCGTGAGCGACTTCTGGGAGGGACGTCACGACGTGCACGGCGCGCTCGCCGAGGTGACCGACGACGCGCCCGTCGTCGCCTTCACGCACAATCCCGACGTCTTTCCGCGCATGCCGGAGCGCCTCGCGCTCACGATCGCCGGCCACACGCACGGCGGTCAGGTGTGCCTGCCGCTCGTCGGCCGCTTGATCGTGCCGTCGCGCTACGGGCAGCGCTACGCGATCGGCCACGTCGTCGAGGACGGCCGGCACCTCTTCGTCACCCCCGGGCTCGGGACGAGCATCGTGCCGGTTCGCTTCCGCGTGCCGCCGGAGATCTCCGTCGTCGAGCTGCGCGCCGCGCCGTAGCTACGGCACGAGCCGCGCGGCGTTCTCGCCGAGGATCGCGCGCAGCGCGCGGTCGCTGAGCCCGAGCTGCCGGATGCCGTTCGCCGACTCCGCAATGGTGCACGAGGTGTTCGGGCAACGAAGAAGCGCCGGATCGCGCTCGCGAGCCGGTCCGGCATGATGTGGCAGTGCGTATCGACGAGCATCGCGGGGCACGGTGCAGGCGCCGCGGAACCGGGTCAACGGGCGAGCCCGTGTCACGCCGCGGGCTTCCCGTTCGTCTTCCGGTCTGAGAGAAGCCGACCATGCGACTCCTGCTGTGGATCCTGGGACTCGGGAACGTCGGGAACGGATGCTGGATGCTCGCGAATCCGGAGGGCTGGTACCGGAACCTGCCGGCCCGCGTCCCCGACACGGGTCCTTTGAACCTCCACTTCGTGCGCGACATCGGGTGTGCGTACACCGCCGTCGGGGTCGGCATGTGCGTCGCCGCCGAGGTTCCGGCCGCGCGCCGCGGCGTGCTCTACGGCGCGACGTTCTTCTACGTCGCCCACGCGCTGCTGCACGTGGCGGACATCACGGCCGGGAGGCTGCCCGCAGACCACTGGCTCGTCGATCTGCCCGGCGTCTTCGCGCCGGCGATCCTGCTGGCCATTCTCTGCCTGCCGAGGTTCCATCGCGCATGAGACGGAAGGAGCATCGCTGATGGCACGCGTCGCGGGCGTGCCGCCCGAGCGGGCCGGCCTCCTCACGCGGATCTTCTACCGCGTGGCGCGCCGGATGGTCGGAAAGGTCCCGGAGCCGATGACCATCTCCGCGCACAACCCGCAGATCTTCCAGGCGAGCGGCGCCTACGAGTTCTTCCTCGGCCGCGCGAGCCGTGTGCCGCAGCGCCTGAAGACGCTCGCGAGCATCAAAGCCGCGATGCTCATCGGCTGTCCCTTTTGAATCGACATCGGCTCTGCCGTCGGCAGAGCGGCCGGACTCACCGAAGAGCAGCTCCACGACGTTCCTCGCTTCGAGGAGAGCCCGCACTTCTCGGACGTCGACAAGCTCGTGCTCCGGCTCGCGGTCGCGTTGAGTCGGACGCCCGCCGACGTGCCGGAGGACCTCTTCGCGGCGCTCCGGCAGCATTTCGACGACGCGCAGATGGTCGAGATCAGTGCGGCGATCGCGTGGGAGAACTATCGCTCGCGCTACAATCGCGTGTTCGACGTCGGGGCCCAGGGCTTCTCGGAGGGGGCGTTCTGCCCGTTACCCGAGCGCCATCGCGAGTGACGCGTCAGGCGCTCCAGCTCGACGTCACGTGCTCGAGCCACCACGCGGGCGCGGCCGAGATGAGCGTGTCGATGTTGCTGTAGTCGCGCCACAGGGCGATCTTCCCGTCGCGCAACACCTGCACCGACACGAACGGCAGCGGGACCACGTGATCGGGCGCAAAGCACCAGTCCTCGGTGTGCTCGGTCACGACCGTCGCCTCGTCGGCCACCATGCGGTGCACGTGGTGGACGTGCTTCGGCACGCGACCGAGGCCGATCTCGAGCTTGCGCATGATCGCGGCCGGCCCCACCACCTTGGCCGCCGGGATCGGCACGTCGTCGTATTCGGCGTCGTCGGTGAAGAACGCGCCGATCTTGGCGAACTCGTGCGCGTACAGCGTATCCCAGAAGCGACGCACGAGAGCCAGATTCTGATCGCGGGTCGACATGCGACCTCGCTAGCGCGGCGCGCGCCCCCCGCGCAAGCCGCTCAGTGCGTCCGGCACTCCGCGATCCGCCGCGACAGGAACTCGCGCTCGGCGCCGTTCTCGGCGAGCGCCAGCGCGCGCTCGTACTCCTCACGTGCTTCGGCACGGCGCCCGAGGCGTCGCAGCAGATCGGCGCGGGACGCGGGCAGCAGGTGATACTCGCGGAGCTGGGGGACGTCGCGGAGGCGGTCGAGGATGGCGAGGCCGGCTTCCGGACCGTCGGCCATCGCGACCGCGACGGCGCGGTTCAGCTCGACGACCGGCGACGGCTGGAGGCGCACGAGCAGATCGTACAGCCCGACGATGCGTCGCCAGTCCGTGTCCTGGACGCGCTGCGCGCGCGCGTGCTCCGCCACGATCGCTGCCTGGACCGCGTACGGCCCGGGCGGCGAGGCGCGGAGCGCGCTCGCGCCGAGCGCCAGCCCCTCGTCGATCCGGGCGCGATCCCAGCGCGAGCGATCCTGGTCCTCGAGCAGGACCAGCGACCCGTCGGCCGCGGTGCGCGCGGCGCGGCGCGCGTCGTGGAGGAGCATCAGGGCGAGCAGACCCCGCGGCTCCGACTCGGCCGGGAGGAGCTCGCAGACGAGCCGCGCGAGACGGATGGCCTCGTGGCAGAGGTCGGCGCGCACGAGCGCGTCGCCGGCCGTCGCTGCGTAGCCCTCGTTGAAGACGAGGTAGATCACCGTCATGACGGCGCCGAGCCGCTCGGGCAGCGCGTCGGGCGGCGGGACCTCGTAGGGAATGCGCGCTTCGGCGATCTTCCGCTTCGCGCGCACGAGGCGCTGCGCCATGGTCGGCGACGGGACCAGGAAGGCGCGCGCGATCTCGTCGGTCGAGAGCCCGCACAGCGTGCGCAGCGAGAGCGCCGTCTGCACTTCCGGCGCGAGCGCCGGATGGCAGCACGTGAAGATCAGGCGGAGCCGCTCGTCCGGGATGGCGACGTCGCTCACGGCGAGGTCCGCGTGCGTTTCGGAGATGTGGCCGAGCTCGGTGCGGATGGCCTCGAAGCGACCCGTGCGCCGGAGCACGTCGATGGCGCGATTGCGGGCGGTGGAGATGACCCAGGCGCGCGGGTTGGTCGGTGCGCCCTCGCGCGGCCAGCGCTCGAGCGCGGCGGCGAAGGCGTCCTGGACCGCCTCCTCGGCGACGTGGAAGTCGCCGAGGAGCCGGATGACGGTCGCGAGCACGCGCCCCCACTCCTCGCGATAGAAGCGTTCGATGTCGGCCGTCTCCATCGTGGCGCCGCCATGGCATGTAGCTCACTCCCAGACCCGTCGCACCTCACAGGCGGTGTTGCCGGCCACGAGCCGCTTTGCCCACGCTATGGCCTCGTCTCTCATCGTCACCAGGTACCTCATGAGGCCGGCTCCCACACCGCGCGCACTTCGACGCTCCCGAACGGGTTCGGCACGCGCTTGGCCCACGCGACGGCCTCGTCCATGGAGGCGCATTCGATGAGGTAGTAGCCGCCGATCAACTCCTTCGCCTCGGCGTAGGGGCCGTCGGTCACGACGTGTGCGCCGTCGGAGTGGAGCCGGACGGTCTTCGCGTCACGGCTCGGGCCGAGCGCGTTGCACCCGAGGAACTTGCCCTGCGCGGTGAGGTCGCGCTCGAACGTGCCGTGACGGGCGACCACCGCTTCCTGCTGGGCCGCCGGCAGGCTCTGCCAGGCGAGCTCGTCGCTGATCAGCATGAGCAGGAACTTCATGACGGCACCTCGATCTCCGCGATGGGGCGGATCTCGATCGAGCCGCTGCGTGCGGTCGGGATGCGCGACGCGATGGCGATCGCGTCGTCGAGATTGCGCGCGTCGACGACGTAGAAGCCACCGAGCTGCTCTCTCGTCTCTGCGAAGGGGCCGTCGGTCACGAGGGTCTTGCCCGATCGCACGCGCACCGTCGTGGCGCACGTCGTGGGTGCGAGGGCGTCGCAGGTCTCGTACTTGCCGGCGCGCCGGAGGTCGGCGTCGAGCTCGGCGTGCCCCCGCATGACCGCCGCCTGCTCCGCTTCACTGAGCGCGTCCCATTCGGCGTGGTTCGAGTAGATGAGCAGCATGTAGCGCATGATCCCCCCTCCCTCGGAGACGAACGACCGTTCCGCGATTCGACGGCTTCCGACGACGGCGTGACCGCACGGCCTCGAGCACGACGAGCAGCGTCACGAGGATCGTTCCACAGGCCATCCCCGTGAGGAGCCACAAAAGCGGCGTGCGCAGCGCGTCCATCCATGCCTCGACCAGACCGGGCGCCAGCGGGTCGATGTAGGCGGGCGGCATGACGTGCCTCGCTTTCTCAGGGCAGGGGCGGTGGGACGCGGAGCGGGCGCACCTCGACCGTGCCCCACTCGCCCGCAGGGCAGGCCTTCGCGATCTCCAGCGCCTCGGCCGCCGTGTTGCACTCGACGATGATGTAGCCGCCGACCAGCTCCTTCGCGTCGATGAAGGGGCCGTCCGTCACGGTCAGCTTGCCGCCGCGCCGGCGCACCCGGAACCCCTCGGCGTCGGTGCGAAGCGGCTCGCCGACGGGCCGGTGGCCGCGGGCCGCGACCTCCTCCCTCCATGCGCTCATGCGCTTGTAGGCCTCGAGCCACTGCTCGTCGCGCCAGTCGCGCGACACCTCGCCGTCGAGCATCAGCAGCATGAATCGCTTCATCAAGATCCTCCACTCATGGGACGAACGGCATGGGCCCGGATCGACAGCCCCTCAGCGCAGCTTCTCGGGGTGGTGGACCTGCACGACCACGAGACGATCCGGAATGGCAAGGATCGACGGCGTGCCTCCCGCGGGTGAAGTTGCTACCTTCGATCGGGTGAGCACGAACGCGTTCGCGCCCTTCCAGGCCAAGATGGAGGCCGCCGGCGAGCCGGCCGTCGCGATCCGGATCTTCCGTCACTACTACGAGCTGCTGCGCGCCGGACAGCAGGGGAAGGTCTCCGCCGCCGAGATCGATCCGGTGACGGAGGTGCCCGACGCATCGGCGCTCGCGCGCTACGCCGACGCGGGCCGGGCGGCGCTCGCGAAAGCGGTCGTCGTGAAGCTGAACGGCGGCCTCGGGACGAGCATGGGGATGACGAGGGCGAAGTCGCTCCTGCCCGCCAAGCAGGGCCTCTCGTTCCTCGACGTCATCGTCCGCCAGACGCTGCACCTCCGGCGCACGTTCGGCGCGCGGCTGCCGCTGGTGCTCATGAACAGCTTTCGTACGCGCGAGGATTCGCTCGGCGTCCTGGCCCGCTACCCGGACCTCGCGACGGATCTCCCGGACGACTTCCTCCAGCACAAGGTACCGCGCATCCTCGCCAGCGACGGAACGCCGGTCGCGTGGCCAGCGGACCCCGAGCACGAGTGGTGTCCACCGGGCCACGGGGACATCTACGCGGCGCTCCTGACGTCCGGTCTCCTCGACGCGCTGCTCGCGCGCGGCTTCGAGTACATGTTCGTCTCGAACTCGGACAACCTGGGAGCCGTCCTCGACGTCGACATCCTCGGCTACGTCGCCGCCGAGCGCGTGCCGTTCCTGATGGAGGTGATCGATCGCACCGAGGCGGACCGCAAGGGCGGCCACCTCGCGCGCTTGAAGGATGGACGCCTCATGCTGCGCGAGATCGCGCAGTGTCCAGAGACCGAGACGAACGAGTTCCAGGACACCACGCGCCACAAGTTCTTCAACGCGAACAACCTGTGGGTGAACCTCCGCACGCTGAAGGACGTGCTCGACCGCACGGGCGGCGTGCTCGGCCTGCCGATGATCACGAACGAGAAGCCGGTCGACCCGGCCGATCCCGCGTCGCCGAAGGTGATCCAGCTCGAGACGGCCATGGGCGCGGCGATCTCGGTGTTCGAGGGCGCGCGCGCGGTGCGGGTGTCGCGGGCGCGTTTCGTCCCCGTGAAGACGACCGGCGACCTTCTCGTCCTGTGGTCCGACGTCTACGACCTCACGGACGACTATCGCGTCGTGCTGTCACCCAGGCGCCGCGGCCCGAGCCCGCTCGTCGATCTCGACGGCGCTTTCTATCGTCGCGTGCAGGACCTGGAGGCGCGCTTTCCGCACGGCGCGCCGTCGCTGGTCGGCGCCACGCGCCTGCGCGTGCGCGGCGACGTCCGCTTCGGCCGCGACGTGGTCGTGACGGGCGACGTCGCGATCGCGCACCCGGGTCCCGGGCCGCTCGCGATCGCCGACGGCACGCGCCTCGGCGCCTGACGCGTCGTCTCAGTCGGAGTTCGCGTTGACGAGCGTACTCGTGTTCTTCTTGGCCTTGCTGTAGGTCGCGCTCCAGCACTCGTTGTTGCTCGCCTGGAGCTGCACGACGATGGGGAGCGTCAGGGGGAACGCGCCGAAGCCAAGCTCGGCCCCCTTGCCCTTGGCGTTGACCTTGGCCTTGCCGGCCTCGCCGGAGACGAGGGCGACCTCGTCCAGGGCACCGTTCTTGTCGCGGTAGTTGAACCCCTTCTTGCTCGCCTTCCAGCACGGCTTGCCGCCGCACGTGACGCCGCCGGGAACCTCGAGGTGGGTCACGAGGTGCTCCCCGCCCTGATCGTAGACGCAGAGCGCGTAGCGCGTGTCCGTCAGCGGATCGCCGAAGTCGGTCTTGGCGCTCGCGTCGCCCTTGCCCCAGCGCCACTCGAGCACGTCCTTCGTGTCGGGCGACTTGTTCTTGGCGGCGAGGCGCGCCTTCCCGCGGCCCGGCGCGCGGCAGGTCGTGCTCGGCACGCGCCCGCACAGCGGGCCGGCGCCGGCCGGCAGATCGATCAAGACGAGCACGAGGCCGAGGCAGTCGTCGACCGGGTCCTGACCATCGAGATTCAGGGCGTAGGTGCCGGGCGCGCCGAACAGCGACGTCACGTCGAAGTCGTGGATGTCCCACAGGCTGCCGTTGGGCGACCGGTTGCCGGCGCCGAGCGGCACCGTCGTCCCGTCCCAGTGGGTCTCGTCGTCGGGGACGGTGAGGCTCCCGGAGCCGGACATGAACGTGAGATCGCTGTCCTCGAAGTCCTGCCCGTCGGCGACGTGGAGCTGCGCGTGCACCGTGCCGCCGTTGTAGGTGATGGTCGCGAGCAGGGCGTGCCAGCCGTCGTCCTCGCCCGGGAACTGCTCGGGGTTGTTCGAATCGTTGCCCTCGAAGAAGATCAGGTCGCGGTTGTTGGCCCGGTTGCCGTCGTCGAAGATGACGACGAGCGACGCGCCGTTCGCGTCGTGCCCCGGCTTCGAGGCGAGACCCGAGACCGTGTACGCGCCGTCGCCCGTCACGAACGGCGTCACGTCGGCGCGGAACGCCCGGCTGGCGCCGTCGCCCCAGCAGTTCGTCGGAGCGTCGCCCAGCGACACGCCCGTCACGGCGTTGCCGTTGAACGAGATGCTCTCGTTGTCGTAGATGCCGTCACCCCCGGCGTCGAGCCCGTCGACGCCGTGCCAGTAGAGGTAGGCCCTCTTGACCGTCCCGGTGACGCCACTGATCGTGATGGACGCATCGTCCGAGCCGATGGCGCCGACACCCGCCGACGTCCAGTCGACGCCGAACTCGCCGCGCGCGAAGGCGACGGGTGTCGCCCGCGCGGTCGATGCAGCGAGCGAGGCAAGGCACGTGAGGCCGAGCAGGAGCAACATGGGGCGCATCGTTCATTCCTCCAGCGTGGGGTGGATAGAAAGGGCCGTTGCATGACAGACCCCGGGCGCCGCGGCAAGACGCCTGGCGCGGTCGACGTCCGGTTCATCGCGGGATCTAAGGCGCGCGCGGGATCTCACCTCCCGCCGCCGGCGGCCGCATCGTCGCCGAGACGGAAGAGGACGCGGCACGACTCCGGGTCCAAGCTCGACGGTGTGGTGCTCGAGGACACCCGCGACTGGTTCGCCCAGGACGACGACGGCAACGTGTGGTACTTCGGGGAGAACACGACGCTCGTCGATCGCGGCTTGCCCGTCGATCTGTCCGGCACGTGGACGGCGGGTATCGACGGGGCGCAGGCGGGCATCGTCATGGAAGCGCATCCGGCGCTCGGCGACTTCTACCGCCAGGAGTTCCTGCTCGGCGAAGCCGAGGATCTCGCGGAGGTCACGGGGCTCGACGAATCCGTCACCGTCCCGTTTGGGGCATTCGACCACTGTCTCAAGACGACGGAGTCGGCTCCGATCGCGCCGGGGGACGTTTCGGACAAATTCTACGTCGCCGGCGTCGGGAACCTGTTGACGGTCGAACCCAACGGGGACAGGTCCGAGCTGGTGCAGATCACCAAGGAGGTCCCATGATGCGCAGCGCTCTCATGGTGGCGTGGATCGTGCTCGTTGCCGGTGTTTCCACCTGGTCGCACGCCGCCTCGCCGACGTTCAGCCATCCACTCGACATCACCAATCCGCTCCATCCCTTCCCGCCCGGCGCCGTGAAGGTCTTCGCGGGCTCGAAGGACAAGGCGAAAACCGTGATCGTCGACATCTACAAGTCGGAGACGAGGACGTTTCAGCTCGCCGGCGCCGACGTTCCCTGCCACGTCCTTCAGGAGACGGAGTTCCAGGGCGGCCAGCTGAGCGAGATCTCCCAGAACTTCTTCGCCCAGGCCGACGACGGCGCCGTGTACTACTTCGGCGAGGTGGTCGACGAGTACGAGAACGGCATCGTCACCGCCCACGAGGGAAGCTGGCTCGTCGGCGGGCCGACGACGCCGGGCGATCCGGCCGAGACGGCGAACGCGTCGATGCCGGGCCTTTTCATGCCGCCGAATCCCGCCGTCGGCGACACGTACAAGCCCGAGGACCTCCTGCCCGTGGTGGACGAGACGGACACCGTGAAGGCGGTGGGCAAGGCGGTCGGTGTTCCGGCCGGCCGGTTCGCCAACGCGATCCAGGTGCTCGAGACGAGCCAGCTGCCAGGCGCGCCCGAGACGAAGTGGTACGCGCCGGGCATCGGGGTCCTCAAGGGCAAGACGCAGGGCGAACGATTCGCCCTCATCGCCAGTACGTTCGGAACCCCCTGAGTCGGAATGCCGTGAGTCGCGCCTGATCTCTACGGAACGCGAACCGCCCGGACGAAGTCGCCGAACTCCTTCGCGTCGCTGTCGACGTTGCCGTTGGAGAAGTTGACGTTCCAGGCGTGCGCCAGGTTCGCGACGTCGGTGCTCGCCGACCAGTAGTCGAGGGGCCGCGTCGG
>DATJZY010000029.1 GCA_035577985.1 Candidatus Eisenbacteria bacterium | reverse complement strand
TCGGAATGCGACGCCACCGAGTTCGATCCCGACCCGTCGAAGAACGACGTCAGCATCACGTTTCCGCCCGCGGGTCCGACCCAGCCGCCGGCGATTCACGTGGTCCCCGACAGCGTCGAGTGCACGGCCGGGGGATCGCCCTGCACGATCCTGCGCTTCACGATGCCGGACACGAGGTCGGCGGCGGTGCCCGACGGGTTCGCCGGTCCGGCCGAGATCTCGGTCACGACTCCGACCGCCGGCGAGGTGGCGCACATCGGTCCGCTGTTCGAGCCGCACGAGGTCGGGGCGACCTGCGACCGCCAGCCGGCAGCCGTCTTCCAGCAGTTCACCGTCCTGCCCCAGCCGAACAACTTCAAGGACATCGCCGGGAATCTGGCGGGCAGCACGCCGACTCAGGCCCTGGCGACGCTCGACGGTGGCGGCAACCTGCTCGTGCCCATCGATTGGGTGGACGCGTTGCCTGCCGGCTCCGGCGCGCCCGTCGCAGCGCTCGTGGCAGGTACCCTCAACGTCGACGCCTTTCCGGGAACCCCGGGACCGGTCCACGTGACGTCGGACGACGTGCGCTCGTTCACCATCGATGCGAAGCCGCTCCCGCCGCTGATCCGCGTGACGGATGCGGGCAACTCGGTCTTCGGTACCTCGGACGCCAACCTGTCGGTCATCCGTGTCGCCAGGGTGGGCGCCCTGGGCCAGCCCAACTTCAACCTGGGCTACCTGCTCGACTCCTCGAGTCGCGGGCCGATCGTGTTCAAGTTCGACCCGCCGATGAATCGGTTCGACTTCTCCTTCGGGAGGAGGACGTCGGTCCCCCTCAATGAGTTGAAGTCGTCATCCACGGGCGCAGTCTTCGCGACCGACGAGGCGATCGAGGCGCGCGACCCGACCAAAGACAGCGACCTCAACGACGACGGGGACAGCATCGACCAGGTCGTCCAGTTCACCGAGACGAAGACTGGAACCACCATCAGCTCGCACATGGCCGCATCGCACCTGAACAACCCGATCGTCGGTCCCGCCGCCCTCGCCATCGGTGACAATCTCGCCGCCTTCATCCAGGGTGAAGCCAACGAGAACGCGGGCGGACAGACGAACGGCACCGACCTGAATCTCGACGGTCAGACGACCGACGATCTCCTCCGGGTCTTCTCGTTGCAGGACCCGCAGGGCCCGGAGGTGACGCCGGATGCGCCGGCGGAGCTGCATCCGGCGAGCCTTTTCCCGGCGATCAGCCGCAATCCCGTCGCCGTCGACGGGGATCTCGTCTACTACCGCACGCCCGACGTGCAGCTGGGCTTCCCTACCAACCTCACCTTCGCCGACCCCTTCTTCGCCGAGATACCCACCCAGCACCTCGCGGTGACCCGGGACGGCAGATATTTCGTCGGGACGGCTCCCAACAACTGCGGGGCGTTCGTGTTGCAGCACCGCGACGGGGCGTCTGGCTTGACGCGCGGACGCGTCGCCTACTTCGTCGACGACCCCGCGTGTCGTACCGCGGGTGTCGGCGACGTGGTCATCAGCGGCAGCTATGCCTATGCGGCATCCCCCGACACCAACACCATCATCGGCGTCGATCTCGGCCTGCAGGACGGCGACTCGCTCACGATCGGCTCGCGCTCCTCGTTCGCGCAGGACGGAGTCGCGTACCGAAATCCCTTCACGACGACCTCCCCGCTGATCACGCCCACCGGTCTGCAGGGCGTGACGCGCCTCGCCATCGCACGCTCGTCCGACGCATCTCTCACGTTCGGCCGCACTCGAATCTCGCTCTACGCGCTCTCGCCCGCCAAGCATGCGGTGGTAGCGTTCAACGCGAGCGTTGATCTGTTCTCTCAGTCATCGCGGGGCGACTACGTTCCACCGATGATCTACTCGCAGACGATGTTGGACGATCCGGCTACCTGCCCGCCATACACGAGCCCGAGCCCGACGCTCACGTGCATCGGTCCGATGGCCGATGCCCGGAATCTCACCGTGAGCCCGGACGGCAAGTTCGTGTACGTCGCCGTTCACGGAACGGGCGGGGGATCAGGCATCATCAAGCTGTTCGAACGGCGCAACAACAGCCCGAATCTCGACGAGCGGGCGGACACGTACATCGAGGCCGCCCTCGATGTCGCGGTGAGCCCGGACGGCGCACAGCTCTACGCGATCTCGGGTGCGCAAGGCTCATTCTCCTGTGCCCCGTTCTCCTCTTCCTGCGCAACCCTGTGGACCTTCAACCGCGACGCCGTGACCGGCGCGCTCGGATTCGTGGGAGCGATCGGCATCCCATTCAACTCGAACAAGCTCGTCATCAGTCCGGACGGTAAGTCCCTGCACGTGGTCCACGGCGACCACGCCGCCGAGTCGTACAATGGCCTCACCACATTCGCCCGAAACACGGCGACGGGTGCTCTCTCGTTCGTCCAGCACCTTGAGGGTGGGATCAACACCTCCAGCGGCCTCCCGGAGCTCCATCTGATCGGCGTGACCGGCGCGGTCATGAGCCCCGACTCCGAGCATCTCTACACGCAAGGGTACTACACGGCCGTCAACATCGTCGGCGTCGCGGCAGCCGCCGGACGTTTCTCGCGCACGAGCCACCTGCATGCTTTCGATGCGACGACCCAGTTGGATCGCCCGGGCCTCGACAGCCCGACGAACGTAGCGGCCGTCGCGGCAGGTCACGCCGCGTGGCTGTCGCCAGGATACTTGAACGCCTTCCTCGTGAATCTCTACGATGCCGCGACCGGCACGACGACAAACCTGAGCCTTACCCCGAATGTGCTCGATGAGGCGCAGTCGAACCAGCTGGCCCTGTCGTCCCAGGCCGTCGTCTGGAAGAACATCAAGACCCCGGCGGAGATCGTCCTGGCCTCCACCAGCCCCCCGTACACGAAGCAACGGTTCGGAAGCAACGATGCGACCGATCTGGCGGCGACGGACGTCTGCGCCGGCGGCGACAACGACGGAGATCCCTGCACCTCGGGGCTCGACTGCCCCGACGGCGATTGCGGTGCCGTCGTCGTGTTCACGCTCCCGTCCAGCATCTTCGGGAAGGAGCTCGTGGTCCATCGAGCTCTGGACCCCACGAATTCCGAACTGATCACGATCGGCGGCATCCCCACCTACGGCGTCGCCGACTTCCAGGTGAGCGGCAACATCGTCGCGTTCCGCCTCGACGAAATGCACTTCGCCGACTGGAACCACGATGGCGATAGGCTCGACCTCGTCATGTTCGCCTACGACCTCAAGAGCCGCCGGACGTTCGAGACCCGAATGGCGTCGAAGTCGTGCCAGGTAGCGGGGTGCGATCCAGGGCTGTCGTACAAGATCCGCGACGGTGCGATCTTCTTCACGACGTTCGAACCCGAGCAGGGGTGTCAGCCTCCTGCGACCAACTGCATCGTCGACACCGACAGCATCGCTCCCCTGGGTGGCGGTGTCGACCTCAACGGCGATGGCCAGCTCGGAACGGTCCTCCAGATCTTCGCCGACACGGACGGCGACGGCGTCTTCGATGACCAAGACAACTGCAGGTCCGTCCCGAACACGAACCAGCTCGACACCGACAACGACACCCTGGGCGACGTGTGCGATCCGTCTCCGACGTGCTTCCCGCTGAAGCCGGATGCGCCCTCGGCGGCTCCGACCGCGGCGACGGCGTGCCAGAAGGCGATCGGCAGCGCGTCGCGCTCGCTCCTGAAGACGGTGATCACGGCGCAGCGGAAGTGCCTCGACCGCATCGCGGGCGGAAAGCTGACCGGCGATCCGAACCAGCTCTGCCGCGGCGCGCTCCCGGCCGTCGTGCCCACGGATCTCGCGACGGGAACCAAGATCACCAAGGCCGCCACGAAGCTCCAGACGACGCTCACCTCGAAGTGTCCCGACGCCACGCTCGCCCAGCTCGCAGCGTGCGGGAACACCGGAGCCGCGCTCGATGCGTGCGTCCTGCAGCGAGTAGGAACGGCCGCGACCACGGTGACGAATCTGCTCTACGGCACCACGCTGGCCGCCGTCGCCGCTCCCGCGGCGCTCTCGTGCCAGAAGGCCATCGGGAAGGCCGGCGCGACCGAGGTCGTGGACTTCACGAAGGCCAACGACGGCTGCCTCGACGCGATCAACGCGGGAAAGCTGAGCGGCGACTCGCAGGTGATGTGCCTCGGTGAATGGAAGGCGTCGGGCTCGGTGGCACCGCTCGAGGTCGACGCGGCCGGGCGCATCGACAAGGCGGCGGCGAAGGCGGCGCGCACGATCGGGTCGAAGTGCTCGCCGGCGGCGCTGGCTCCGCTCCAGGCGTGCGGTGGCGGCACGGCGGCCGGCGTCGCGGACTGCCTGCGCTGTGCCGCCTTCTCGCAGGTGACGAGCCTCGTCGAAGACACCTACTGAATCTCGACGGACGTCAGGCGTGGCTGCGACCGGTGACGAGCCGTCCGGTCGCGCCCACGAGCAGTCCCACCACCGCACCGGTGGCGACGTTGTTGCCCATTCACGTGAAGCCGCAGCCGGGCGTCGCGAGCGCGAGCATCCCGGGCGGCAGCATGAGCAGCAGGCCGTAGAGGGGGCCGCGCAGCCACCAGGCCGCCGGCCAGACGCCGCAGCCGACCATGAACCCGATCAGCAGCCGAGAGGCGTAGTACGTCCACACCGCGAGCGGGCCGTTCAAGCGGACCGCCGTCAGCTTCTCCGGGATCGGCCCGTGGAGGAACCACGGCAGCCAGCCGTAGACGAGGCCCGCCAGCGTGCACACGAGGGGATACGCCGGACGTCGCATGCTTCTCGGCGTGCGGGGTATCGCGTGCGGGCGGGGTCGCGCAAATCGTCGGCGCCTGGCTTCGACAATCCGCGTCGGGGCACGCTAGACGGCTGCATGCCCGGCTCGACCGACGAGGCCATCTCTCTCGCCGAGCGGATCTTCCAGATCCTCGACCAGGGCCGATTCACCGCCACCTACAAGTATGCCGTCCTGACGGCCCTGCTCGACCTCTGCCTCGAGAACGTGTCGCGCACCGGCGCAGCGCCCGACGTCCTCACGACGCGGCAGCTCGCCGAGAAGGTGCTGGAGCTCTACTGGCCGCAGACGCGGCCGTGGTCCGCGGCGGGCGAGCTGCGTCAGAGCAGTGGCCCCGGCGGTGGCCAGGCGGAGATCGTTCGCGCCATCGCGACGCTTCGACACCGGGTGGGCGCCGATCGGTCGCTGCCGCTCGCGCAGGCTCGCCTCGCGGCGCCCGACCAGTTCGAGGCGCTCGTTCGCTTCGTCGAGTGGAAGCTGGTCGAGATGCCGCTGCCTCGCCTCCAAACGATCGGCGACGAGGTCGTTTCCTTCATCTACACGATTGCCTGGGATGCGCGCATCGATCGGCGCGAGATGCGGCGCTACCAGGAGACCGGCGGTGGTGCGTTCGACAACCGCATCCATCTACGGGCCGGAGTGGGGGAGAATCTCGTCCGGTTGAACGGCTTGCTGCGGCCGCTGCTCCAGCGCGCGTGGGCGATCAAGGTCGCCGAGCTGAACGACCGCGAGGAGTCGGAGCTCGAACGCTTCCTCTTCGGCCCCGAGCGCGTGAGCCTGGCGCCGGTGTGCGATCCGCTTCGCGACCTCCAGGACGATCGCTGCTTCTACTGTGCCGATCGCCTCGGGCGGTCGGCTCTGGCGCCCGAGGTCGACCACTTCATCCCGTGGGCGCGCCACCCCGACGACAGCCTCGACAACCTCGTCGTTGCCCACCGCCGCTGCAACGGCCAGAAGCGGGACTTCCTGGCCGCAGCCGACCACCTCGCGCGATGGCGCGTCCGCTCCAGGGAGCGGACGGTCGACCTCGACGCCATCGGCATCAGGCTTCGCTGGCAGCGAGCGATCGAGCGCACGACCGGCGTCGCACGGGCGATCTACCTGCATCTGCCCCCCGGGACCCGACTCTGGGTCACGGCCCAGCACTTCGTCGCTCTCGACGCGACGGCCGTCAGGACCGCATTGGAATGAGGAAGGGACTGGGGTCGGCGCAGCGTTGCTGGAATCAGGACGAAGGGTTGGTGAGACGGTCGGAGTCGTTGCGCGTCCGATAGCCCTGTTCTAGGCATTGCCTCGTGACGCTCCTCCGTGCACGCCGGCGATTGGAAGGAGATCGCCGCCTGGGGATGACGACGGTGCGCGCCCGCCTCGCGAACATCGCCGATCGCGAGCGAACGACGGACGTCGACATGACGGTCGATTCCGGCGCGATCTACTCGGTCGTGCCGGCGTCGGAGCTACGGTCGATCGGCGTCGAGGCCGAGCGCATGGAGACCTTCTGGCTGGCCGACGGGCGAAGCGTGCGGCGGCGCGTCGGGCACGTCGGGTTCGAGATCCAGGGCAGCCATGGCATCTCGCGCGTGGTCTTTGGACGGGCAGGGGACGCGTGCCTGCTCGGGATGGTGACGCTCGAGGAGCTGGGCCTCGGGCTCGATCCCCTCCGCCGCCGCTTGCGGCCGCTGCGCCTGATGATCGCCTGACGGCGACTCTACCGCTCCCAGAGGAATCCGCGGGGATCGACCGGGCTGCCCTGCACGAGCAGCTCGTAGTGCAGGTGCGGCCCCGTGCTCCGTCCGGTGCTGCCGACGAGCCCGACCACCTGTCCCTTCTTCACCTGCTGGCCGACCTTCACCTCGATCTCCTTCAGGTGGCCGTAGAGCGACCGCACGCCGTTGCCGTGATCGATCTCGACGTGGTTCCCGTAGTCGCCGTGGGCGTTCGCGACGACGATGGTCCCCGCCGCCGGCGCCGCGACCGGGGTCCCGGAGGGACTGCCGATGTCGATCCCCTCGTGCCGCTCCTGTGCTCCACTCCAGGGAGAACGGCGCGGACCGAACTCCGAGTTGACCGGTCCGCGGATGGGCCAGCGGAGCGGCAGCCTGGACATCATCTCGCCGGCGCGGCTGACGACGTGCTCCAGCGCGTGGAGTCGCGGCCCTTCCTCGGCTACCCCCGTCGCGAGCAGGTCCAGCTCGTCCTGCGGGGCGAGCGCGACGTTCGCGTCGACCGGAATGTCGGCCGCCGCGCCGCCGATCCCACTCTTCCCTTCGTCCACGCCCGCCTCGGGACCGAACGCCTCCGCCATCCTGGCGTGCACGGCCTTCCAGTCCCCGACCTCGCGGCGGATGGCGGCGATTCGCGTCTGAAAGGAGGCCAGGAGCGCATACTGGTCGGCGACACGCTGGCGGAGTCCCGCCACTTGACCGGACTGCTGCGCGAGCACGACGTAGTGGCCCGCGAGGCCCAGCATGACGGTCACGATCGCGGCACCCAGTCCGACCGTCGCGTAGGCGATCCACTGCGACAGGCAGACGCGCAGCACGCGCGAGCCGTCGCCATGGACCACGAGCAGGTTGATCGGCGGGTTCATGCCTTGAGTGGGACGACGACCGCGAGTGGAGCCTCGGCCGGCGTCTTTCTCGTCGTGCGGCAGCGGCCGTCGAGGTGCGCGCCCTCATCCACGGTGATGATCGGCGCCTCGACGTCGCCGGTGACCCGAGCGCTGCCCTTCAGGTCGATGCGTTCGGTGGCGACGATCGTGCCGACGAGCTTGCCGCGCACGACCACCGTGACCCCGAGCACGCGCGCCTCGACGACGCCGTGCTCGCCGATGATGAGCGTGTCCTTGGAGGTGATCTCGCCGCGGACCTTGGCGTCGAGCATCACCGTGCCGCTGCAGGTGTACTTGCCTTCGATCTCGGAGCCTTCGTCCAGGAAGGCTCCGAGCCCCCGCTGCGGCGGGGCGTGCTCCTTTCGTTTCCCCCACACGTGCTCACCTCGGGGCGGCCGCGAGGCGGTCCCGTCCGAGCATGAGGAGCAGCAGCATCGCGGCGGCCTGCCGCTGCTTCGCACGCTCGGCGGCCGTCGGACGCCGGTCGGACGCGGCCGGAGCGACGGCGGTGCGGTGCACGGACCGCGGCGTCCGCTCGACCACGACGGTGGACGGAGTCGCGCGTGAAGCCTCGACGTCGGCGGCACGCGGGAGCCGGATCGTTCTCCCCACCGTTCCCGTCATCACCACCACCGCGAGCAAGAGCCACGCGAGGGGCGACGTCTGCAGCGCTCTCGAGCGCATGGCACCCTCGTTGACGTGTCTTGGAGCTGCAAGCGAGGTGCCTTGCCGACACCTCACTCATTGCGGCGCGCGACCCATCGATTTCGCACGAGTTCGTGCAGGGTCGACGCGAGGATGGCGGCGGGCACGCAGGCTCAGGGCGCGACGCCCGGCGGCACGCCATGCGGCTCCGTACGTCGAGGGCGCTTCGATCGTTGGGGCGGTGCGTCGGCGAGAACTCGATCTCCCCAAGGCGCGACGGGAACGTCGGCGCTTCCCAGAGTGGCGCCGGAAGGATAGGGCAGATCCAGGACCGAGCCCCGTCGAGATCTGAACTGCGGGTGCGCCGAAAGCCGAAGCCCCATGCACCGATATTCTGTGATCGTTCGACTCGCAATGGTCGCTGCCCTCGGTGGGCTGCCGGTTGCGGCGGTGGCGCAGATTCCCGGAGGCGGACCCGCGAAGACCGACTGCTACGTCGAGTGGTCCGGCATCACGCCGAACAAGGGGAAGAACCTCGACTGCCAGGACGGCGATCCCTCATGCGACGTGGACACGACCCAGAACGGCGTCTGCGTCCTGGGCGTCGCCGTCTGCGTGGCGCAGACGAACGTCGCCGGGTGCACGGCCACGTCCATCGACAAGGTGACGGTCAAGGCGAAGCCGAAGGTCGTCAAGCTGGGATCCGTGAAGATCCCCGTGACGCCGCCGGTGCCGCCGCTGACGCCGGTCACCACGCCCACCTGCTCGGCGGAGAGCATCATCCGCCTTCCCCTGAAGGTGACGAACAAGGGCAAGCTGAAGCCATCGACGAAGATCACGCTCACCTCCACGGCGGTCAACAGCGTGAAGCCGAAGAAGGACAAGGACGTCATCAAGATCCGCTGCGTCCCGAACGCCGGCGGTGGAGCGTGCCCGGCGAACCCCGCGGGGGGACCGCGTGAGCTCCAGCTCCTGGCGGCGTCGGCCGGCACCGATCTCGACAACGGGTGGAGCGGAACCAGCCAGAACTTCCCCGTCGTCTCGAACTCGGAGCTCCGGGTGTGCCTCACGGGCTGTACCGCGACCTCGAACCCGCAGTGTGGAGAAGACGAGGCGCAGACGAACGCGGTCAACGGGGCCACGTTCGGTCCCCCGCTGCCGCTTCTCGCCGGGAACGTTCCGGTGTGCGTCATGAACAGCTTCGCGGCGAGCAAGATCTCGGGCTTCACGGCCGACATGTCCACCGGCGTCATGGGCGGCTCCGTGAACCTGTCGTCGGGCGTCTTCCTCAGCACCTCCACCCAGGTGTGTCCGCGCTGCTCGGGCAACGACGTCGGGCAGGCCGGGACCTGCGACTCCGGTGCAAGGCCGGGCCGGGCATGCACCACCACCGGCGTGGTGATCGTCGCGAACGCAGCGGGGAACAAGACCTACACGCTGTCGGCCGATTGTCCTCCCTCGGGAACGCCCGCCGGCCGGATTCCAATCGGGTTGCCGCTCACGACCGCGACCTCGACGCTCTCGGGCTCGCCGCCATGCCCCGGGCAGACGCAGAGCCTGCCTGCCGGCTGCGGGACGTGCGGGACCGCCTGCACCGGGGCCGCGTGCGTCAATACCACCCCGACGGGAGCGTGCGTCGACGTGAAGGGCGGCGTCAGCCAGAACTGCTGCACCGGCAACACGTCGATCCCGTGCTCCCCGGACCCGATCGTTCGCGCGGGCAGCGCCGAGCCCCCGACGCCGGCGTTCCCCGATCCCACGTTCCCCAAGACCGGGAACGTGACGCTCGCCGGAACCTTCTGCGAGGCGTCGGCAGGCTCGCCGTTGGTCGACACGGTGGCCGGCCTGCCCGGACCGGGCGCGATCCTGTTGCCGATGGCGGCGACGTGGATCCAGTGAGCGCCTGAACCGCTCGCGCTCAGCCCGACTCGGCTGCGAACGCCATCGTCTCCACCACCGCGGCCAGGTGCGCCGGATCGAACGGCTTCGCGACGTGCGCCTGGAATCCTGCAGCGAGGAGCTGCCGACGATCGGTGCTGCTGCCGTACGCCGTGAGCGCGATCGCCTGCACGTCGCCCACCGTCGCCCGGCGCGCGCGGAGCTCGCGCAGGAACGCCACGCCGTCCTCGCCGGGCATGGCGATGTCGCTCACTACCACGTCGGGGCGCCAGAGCTCGGCCTGGGCCAGCGCGGCCGACGCCGACAGGGCCGTTCGCACGTCGGCTCCGCGCGACGCGAGGAGCGCCTTCACGACCGCATTCGAGTCGGGATCGTCGTCGACGACCAGCACCTTGAGGCCGGCGAGCGCCGCGCGCGGGCCGTCCATGAACGCGAGCGCCGGCTCGACGGTGTCGGGGAGTGCGGGAGCGTCCGCCGGGGCGGCGTCGCGGAGCTCCGGCAGCTCGACGACGAAGATCGCGCCCCGACCCTTGCCGGCGCTCTCGGCACGCACCGTGCCGTCGTGTCGCTCGACGAGGACGCGCACGATGGCGAGGCCGAGCCCCAATCCCGAGTACCGGCGGCTGGGCGAGGCGTCGGCCTGGCGGAACGGCTCGAAGACGTGCGGGGCGAACTCGCTCGGGATGCCTTCGCCCGTGTCCTCCACCCTGAGTCGCACCTTGCCGTCGACGCGCTCGCCCGTGACCGTGACGCTTCCGCCGCGCGGCGTGAACTTGATGCCGTTCGAGACGAGGTTCCACACCATCTGCTGCAGGCGATCGGCGTCGCCGCGCACGACGAGCGGTGTCTCCGGCAACGCGGCCGTCAGCATCACGTGCTTGGCGTCGGCGGCCGGCTGCACGACGTCGAGAGCCGTGCGGACGATCGCCACCAGGTCGACGGGCCGGAAGTCGAAGCGCCACTCGCCGGCGACGATGCGCGACATGTCGAGCAGATCGTCGATGAGGCGCGCCTGCGCGTAGGCGTTTCGCCGGATCGAGCTGACGGCGCGCGCCGTGCGCGTGATGCCGAGACCGCCGGCCTGGAGCAGGTTCGCCCAGGCGAGGATCGGCGTCAGCGGCGTGCGCAGCTCGTGCGAGACCGTGGCGAAGAAGGTGTCCTTGGCGCGGCTCGCCTCCTCGGCCTGGCGCCGCGCGGCCTCGGTCAGCTCGAGCGAACGCTCTCGCTCCATCTCGAGCTGGCGGCGCTCGGTGATGTCGTGCACCAGCACCATCGCGTGGTCGATCGTCCCGCCGGGGCCCGGCAGGCCGCGCACGGCGACCGTGGCGTAGATCGACTTTCCCTCGGCGCCGACGAGACGCAGGTCCATCCGGCCGGGCGCCGCGGCGAGCGCCTGCGCGAGGAGGCCGTCGGCGACGGCCCTGTCCTTGGCATCGACGTGCGCCGTCCAGGGCCGTCCGAGCAGCTCGGCCGCCGGCGTCTGCAGCATCCGGCAGAGCTCCTCGTTCATCTCGCGGCAGCGTCCGTCGTGGTCGACGACGGCCATGCCGACGAGCGACAGATCGAAGTAGCTCTGGAGCCGCGCCTCGCGTTCCGAGAGGGCCGCAGTGAGCTGCAGGTCCTTCTCCATGTAGCGCGCGAAGATGGAGGAGCCGAACGTCGACAGGCCCACCACCATCAGCAGGTACGCGCCGCCCGCCGCCCAGGCGAGCGGATCGCTGTTGGCGACGGCGAGGTGCACTGGATAGGTGAGGAGCACGCCCAGGCTCGCCAGCGCCTGGTTGCGACGGCCCCAGGGTAGGATGACCGCGCTGCCCGCGAGGAGCGCCGTCAGGACCCAGACGCACATCGCCACCGGTGCGTCGACGATGGCGTGATATGCGTTGATGTCGACGCCGACGACGTCCACGAAGCAGACCACGATCGGGATCGTCCACCGTGGCCACCGCCGCACGGCTCCCCAGACGACGGCCGACAGCACGAGGTCGAACGCCGCGAAGCCGAGCATCCACAGGCGGCGCTCCGGAAAGCGGAGACACTCGAAGATCGTGCTCAGCGCGACCGAGCCGAGCAGGACCGCGATCGCCGCCGGGAGCCGTCGGGTGACGCTCTCCCTCATTGCCTCGGCCTCTCTGCCTTCTCCCGTGGCCACCCTGCTTCCGCGCTACCACTCGCGCATGCCGGCTGTCTAGGTACAGCGTGGCAATGACGCATGTGCAACCTGCTCGGGCATCAACACTTCCGGTAGATCGCCCCGCGTTTTCGCACTGGTTCCAGCAACGTCAGGTCGATCGGCTCGATCTGGTACCCCTCGGGGTGCGGCGGCCTGGCCTCGAGCCCGTAGTGCGCGAGAACCTTCGGATGTTTGTAGTAGCACCCGAAGGCGTAGATCATCAGCATCGGCGGGAACGCGTGCTCGGAGCACGACAGCTCGCCCAGCACTCGGGTCTGCTGTTCGGATGACAGCGCCGTGAAGCGCGCCGCCCCGTGTTTCTGCGCGAGCCGGTCGAGCGCGGCCAGCGATGCGACGACGGCCGCGTGCATCACCGGCACGCGCTGGAGCACGACGTCGAGGTCGCCCCCGAGGTCCAGCTCCCCGGCGCCCGGCAGAACGCCGTCCGCGCTCCGCGGGATGAACCCGTCCAGCACCGGCGCCAGCGCGCGCCGCTGATCGTCGTTCATGTCCATCAGTCGAAGAGGTTCCCGAGGTTCTGCTTGATCGAGTCGGCGATGTGGAGCGCCAGGGCCTGGATCGTGTTGGTCGGGTTCACCGCCGCCGCGGTCACGAAGATGCTCCCGTCGACGATGAAGAGGTTCTTCACGTCGTGGCAGCGGCCCCACTCGTTCACGACCGACGTCTCGGGATCGGTGCCCATGCGCGCCGTACCCATCAAGTGCCAGCCGGCCAGCATGAGGGGCGCCTGGATCATCGTGTCGTACGCGCCCGCGGCGGCCATCAGCTCCTTGCCGCGCGCGACGGCATGGTCGAGCATGCGCTGGCTGTTCTCGCTCAGGCGGTAGCTGATCTTCGGCGCCGGGATCCCGTTCGCGTCCTTCAGCTCCGGGTCGAGCGTCACGCGGTTCTCGGGCTCCGGCAGGTCCTCGCAGATCGCGGCGATGCCCGCGGTGCGATCGACGAGCTGCGAGAAGGCCTCGTGATGCCCCGGCCCAGGGAGGACGCGGCCGCCGCCGAGGCCGTAGAGGGCGGTCGTGACCGGACCGAAGCCGCGCAGCATCTCGAACGAGTAGCCGCGCACGAAGTCGCGCGACGCGCTGGTCTCGTAGAACTCGTGGCTCATGAGCGAGCACCCGGGCGGGCCCTTGTAGCCCTCGAGCGGGTGGTCGAAGACGCCGGTGATGATCGCGTACGGATGGAACATCAGGTTCTTCCCGACGAGGCCGCTGCGGTTCGCGAGCCCGTCCGGGAAGCGGCGAGAGCGCGAGTTGAGGAGGAGGCGCGGCGTCCCGATCCCGTTGCAGGCGACGATGACGACGTGCGCCGCCAGCCGACGCTCGACCCCGTCGCCATCGTAGTAGACGACGCCGTCGACGAGCCCGTCGGGCCCGACGGTGATCTCGCGCACGCGGCAGCGCGTGCGCAGCTCGACCCCACGCCGGATGGCGATCGGCCAGTACGTGACGTCGGTGCTGCCCTTCGCGCCGTGCGGGCAACCGAGCAGGCACGTGCCCGCGTTGACGCAGCCCGCGCGGCCCTCGTAGTCCTGGCTCGCGATGGCGCTGTCCGACGGCCACCAGTGCCAGCCGAGCTTGTTGAAACCTCGCGCCAGCGTGTCGCCGAGCTTCCCGAGCGGGATCGGCGGCAGCGGGAACTCCTTGGGCGGATCGGCGGGGTAGGCGGGATCGCCGGCGAGCCCCGAGACGCCCATCATGCGCGAGTTGAGGTTGTACCAGGGCGTGAGGCGCGCGTAGTCGAGCGGCCAGTCGTCGGCGACACCGTCGAGCGTCCCGGCACGGAAGTCCGACGGATGGAAGCGCGGGAAGTGCGCGGCGTAGAGGATCGTGCTGCCGCCGACCGCGTTGAACATCGACGCGGCGATCGGCGAGCCGCTGTCGTTGACGGGATAGTCCTCGCGCCGGCCGCGCACGTTCGGGCTGGGGCTCCAGTCGCTGATCTGCGCCAGCTCCCAGTCGTCGCGGTTGCCCGGGTAGTCGTCGGATTTGATCCAGTCGCCCTGCTCGAGGCAGACGATCCGCATCCGCGTCTCGGCGAGCGACCACGCGACGGCCGCACCGGACGCGCCGGCGCCGATGATGAGCACGTCGACGGGCTGCTCGGGCATGGCGCTCTGTTACCCGGCGGCTGCACCTTCTACAAACGCGGGGCGATCCTGAACATGTTGCGTCCATCGGGGAGCCGTCGTCCCCACGCGCCCGGCCGTCCCCTTTTGGCATGTCCGATGCAGCAACGGCGATCATGATCCGCAGGCTGAAGGACGGCCGCTATCGCCTGTATTCGGCGAAGAAGGATCCGAAGACCCGCAAGCGCCGGAACCTCGGGACGTTCGCGAGCCGGGCCGCGGCCCAACGCCACGAGCGCGCCGTCCAGTTCTTCAAACGTCGCGGACGCTGAGCCGAAGAGGAGCCCTCGTCAATGAAGTTCGACCTTCCCCCGCTGCCCTACGCCAAGACGGCGCTGGAGCCTTATCTGAGCGCCCGTACCCTGGAGCTTCACTACGAGAAACACCACCGGGGCTATTTGACGAAGCTGCAGAAGGCCATCGGCAATACGCCCAGGGCCGAGGAAAACCTCACCGAGATCATTCGCACCAGCGACGGTCCGGTGTTCAACTTCGCCGCACAGGTCTGGAACCACGGCTTCTACTGGGAGAGCATGACTCCGGGTGGCGGAGGCAAGCCGTCCGGCGACCTGCTCGCCGCCATCGAGCGCGACCTGGGCGGGTTCGCCGACTTCAAGCAGCGGTTCGCCGAAGCGGCGAGCGGCGAGTTCGGCTCCGGCTGGGCGTGGCTCGTCGTCGGTGCGGACCACGAGCTTCGGGTCGCGAGCACGCACGACGCCGAGGATCCGCTGCAGACGAACGCGACGCCGCTGCTCACGATCGACGTGTGGGAGCATGCCTACTACGTGGACTACCAGAACGAGCGTGAGCGGTACGTGAGCGCGTTCCTCGACCACCTCGTCAACTGGGAATTCGCCGAAGCCAACTTCGAGCGTCGGAAGGTCCGGTGATGTACGCCATCGGCGCGATCTTCGACTCCTCGGCGGCCGCCGGCCTCGCGGTGAGACGACTGCTCGCGAAGGGTGTCTCCCTCGCGTGCATCAGCGTGCTCAGCCCGGGAACGTCCGCGCGGGAGGCCGAGCGACTCGTCCCCGTCGACGATGGCGAGGCGCCCGGGACGGGCGCTGCCGTCGCGGGCGTCGTCGGTGGCGCCGTCGGACTCGCCACGGCGAGCCTCGTCCTGCCGGGCGTCGGGCCGGTGGTCGTCGCCGGCTTGCTCGCAGCAGCGCTCGCCGGTGTCGTGGGCGTCGGGCCAGTCGGTGAGCAGCTCGAGCGGGAGCTGAGCGCCGGTGTGCCCCGGGACGAGCTCGCGGGGTACCTCGCCGCGCTCCGTGCGGGCCGTACCGTCGTCATCGTCACCGATGGCGTGCAGGAGGAGATCGACCGGGCCCACGAGGTCTTGAGCGACGACCAACGATGACCAGCAGGTATGGCGTCGCCTTGCGGCTGCCCCGGATCGCGAGCAACAAGGGGGCCGGTGCGCTTCGATCCCTTCACCGACGCCGCCCTCGCCGACCCCTACCCGCAGTACGCGGCGCTCCGGGCGGAGGATCCCGTGCACTGGAGCGAGAAGCTCCGCGCCTGGGTGCTCTTCCGCTACGACGACGTGGCGGCGGCCTTCCGCGACGACGCGCGTTTCTCGGCCGATCGGCGGCGGGCGTCGCGTCCCAACCGAGGACTGTCGTCGTCGGAGCAGGGAAGGGTCCGAACGGTCTCGTCCGACCCGCCCGAGTGCACCGCGGTCCGCGCGATGTTGAGCGCGGCGCTCGTGCCGCGCGTCCGCGCGATCGGCCCGCGCATCGACGACATGGTCGCCGAGCTGGTGGAAGGTCTCGTCGGTCGCGCGCACGCCGATCTCGTCGGTGACTTCGCCTACGCGCTGCCGATCCGCGTCATCGCCGAGCTGTTCGACATCCCCGAGGGCGAACGCGCGCGGTTCCAGGAGCTGTCGCGCACGATCGCGCGGGGCATGGACCGGATGTACGGATCGGAGGACGTGTCGGCCGGGTTGCGCGAGATCGGCGCGTACGTCATGGGCCTCCTCGTCGAGCGCGCCGACACGGAGGGCGACGACCTCGTGCGACGCCTCGTCCGCGCCGAGCACCACGGCGACCGGCTCTCGCAGGTCGAGGTGGTCGCCATGTGCACGGCGCTCGTGTTCGGCGGCCACGAGACCACCGTCAACCTGATCGCGGGTGGGCTCCTCGCGCTGCTGCGCAATCCCGGCGAGCTCGAGCGGCTCCGCGCCGAACCGTCGCTCGCAACGACCGCGGTCGAGGAGCTCGTGCGCTACGAAACGCCGCCGCAGCTCCTCTCACGTGTGGTGGCGCAGCCGTGCGAGCTGCGCGGCCGGGCGCTGGCGCCGGGAGACACCGTGCTGCTCGGCATCGGCTCGGCCAATCGCGATCCGGCGGCCTTCGACGAGCCGGATCGCCTCGACGTCGGGCGCTCGCCGAACCCGCACCTCGGCTTCGGGCTCGGGACGCACTACTGCCCCGGCACGCAGCTCGCCCGCATGGAGACGCGCGCGGCCATTCCCGCGCTGCTGGCACGGTTCCCGGACCTGGCGCTGGACGGCGAGCCGGTGTGGCACCGCACCGTGATCCTCCGCGGCCTCGAGCGTCTGCCGGTTCGCCTCTAGCTGTCGCTGCTCAGGAGGTTGTTCATGCCGCGACCTCCTGGAGCCGGGTGATCGGCGCCCGTCCGCGAAGGGCGGTGTGCGGGCGGCGGTGGTTGTAGTAGCGCAGCCACGGCTGGAGCGCGCGCCGGCGCCGGGCAGAGGTCGCGTAAGCGCGCGCGTAGGCCCATTCCCGGAGCAGCGTCTGGATGAAGCGCTCGGCTTTGCCGTTGGTGCGTGGCGTGTAGGGCCGCGTGCGCAGATGGCGGAGGCCGAGCCGGACACACGCCGCCGTAAACGCGCGCGCCTGATACGCCGACCCGTTGTCGCTCATCACGGACTCGACGCGTACCCCGCGCGCCGCAAACCACGCAAGCGCGCGCTCAAGGAAGCCGATCGCATCGTGCTGCTGGTTCGTCGCGCGTGTCTCGACGTAGGCGAGCCGGCTCGCGTCGTCGATGCACACGTGGACGTGCTCCCACCCGATGCCGCGCACCCGCGTGCGGCGATCGCCGTGAATGCGGTGGCCGACGCCGGCGATACGGCCCAAGGCTTTCGTATCGATGTGCACGAGCTCGCCCGGCCGCGCGCGCTCGTAGCGGCGCACCGGCCCCGGCGGCTCCCGCGGCGGCAAGCGCCCGAGCCCATGGCGGCGCAGCACGTTGCCGACCGTCGCCCGCGGAATCCCGGTCCGATACGCGATCACCGGACTGCTCAGCCGCCGCGCTCGCAAGCCCACGATCCACTGCTCGAGCCGGGCCCGGGTGCGGTGCGGACACCGATGCGGGACCGAAGGGCGATCCCCCAGCCCCGCCGCTCCCTCCGCCCGAAACCGCGCCAGCCATTTGTACCCGGTTCGCACGCTGATGCCGCACGCCGTCGCGGCTTGCTTCATCGTCCAGCCGCCCGCCATTACGCGCTCGACCAGCAGGACTCTGCCCCTCGGGGTCGTCTTTGCGTTACGATGCACTCGCACTCGGGCTCCCTCCTGTGGCGTTGGATTTGTAGGGGTACAAACCCTTTGCCCCAGGAGGTCCCGGGTGAACAACGTTCAGAGCAGCGACATCTAGCGGAGACGATCCCTCGCGAGGGCGACCTACTCGTCCTTGGCCTTGAACTGCATGCCGTCGTTGCGCTGCAGCGCCGGCGGACCCACGTGGTCCGTCTGCCAGCATGCGGCGCCGGTCGCCTGGAGCTGCGCCACGACCGGAGTGACGAGCGGGAGCGCGAAGGGCGGGATGGCGTCACCCTTGGCCTTCAGCTGCGCCTTCGCGGAGCCGCTACCCCCGCTGCGGATCAAGACCTTCAGCACACCCTCGGGCAGCCGCCCCTTGTCGGTGTACTTGAAGCCGAAGCTTCCGAGTCGCCTCCAGCACGGGACCGATCCGCACATGCGGCCGGCGGGAGCGGTGGCTTTCACGGCGAGGTGGCTGCCGCCGTGGTCGAAGATGCACAGCGTGTAGTCGGTCGACGTCACTGGATCGCCGAGATCCCCGAAGGCGGTCGCCGCGCCCTTGCTCCACTTCCATGCGATGCCGTCGCCCGCGTCGGGCATCCGGTCGAAGACGACCAGCTTTCCCCTGAGGGGAGCGATGGGGGTCCGGCAATCGGGACGAGCACCCGTCTGGCAGCCGCCCGGGGCGATGCAGGTCTCGCAGGCGGGGCAGATGGTCTGCGCACCGCCGGAGCACACACCGGCCACGCAGCTCTCGCCGTTCGAGCATGCGTTGCCGTCGTCGCAGGGCGTGCCGTCGGGCTTGGGCGGCCCGTCACACGCGTCGGCGGTCTCGTTGCACGTGCCCGTGCGGCATTGATCGCCACTGGAGCTGCAGTCGCGCGGCGTTCCGGTGCAGACGCCGGCGTTGCACACCTCGCCGACGGTGCAGTAGAGCCCGTCGTTGCACGGCGACCCGTTGGGGTCGGGCGCCGTGCAGCGGTCGGTCGCCTCGTTGCACGATTCGGCGCAGTCGCCGTCGCCGTCGGGACCCGGACACGGATTGCCGCCGTGGACGCTGCACGTGCCTCCGGCGCAGGTATCGAGGCCGTTGCAGAAGATCCCATCCGTGCAAGGCGCCGTGTTGGGCGTGTGCGTGCAGCCCGACGTCGGGCTGCACGCATCGTTCGTGCAGACGTTGAGGTCGTTGCAGTTGGGCGGAGGGCCGCCGACGCACGCGCCGCCGCTGCAGGCGTCCGCCGTCGTGCAGGCGTTGCCGTCGTTGCAGGGGAGGTTGTTGGGCGTGTGCGTGCAGCCCGACGCGGGATTGCAGCCGTCGCTGGTGCAGGGGTTTGCGTCGTTGCAGCCGACCGGATCGGTCACGCAGGTGTTGCCGACGCACCGCTCGTTGGTGGTGCACTGGTCGCTATCGGCGCACTGGGCGTTGGTCATGCAGCAGTTGGGCAGCGGTGCGTGGACGCAGCCCGACGCCGGGACGCAGCTGTCGGCCGTACACGCGTTGGCGTCGTCGCAGTTGGCCGCCGTCCCTCCATGACACGTCCCCGCGCCGCACGCGTCGTCGATGGTGCACGCGTCGCCGTCGTCGCAGGAGGTCGTGTTGAAGGTGTGCGCGCACCCCGACGCGGGGTTGCAGGTGTCGTCGGTGCAGAGGTTGCCGTCGTTGCAGTTCGGCGGGATGCTTCCCTGACACGCGCCGGCGCTGCAGACGTCGACGGTGGTGCACGCATTCCCGTCGTCGCACGCGGCGTTGTTCGGAATGTTGGTGCAGCCCGTAGCCGGGTTGCAGCCATCGTCGGTGCACGGGTTGGTGTCGTTGCAGTCGAGCGGCGGACCGCCGACGCAGCTCCCGCCGGCGCAGGTGTCACCCACCGTGCAGGCGCTGCCGTCGGAGCACGCGGCGGTGTTGGGGGTGTTGAGGCAACCCGTCGCGGGGTCGCAGGTGTCGTCGGTACACGGGTTGGCGTCGTCGCAGTTCGCCGGCGGCCCACCGATGCAGGCGCCCCCGCTGCAGACGTCCCCCGTGGTGCAGGCGTTTCCGTCGGAGCACGCGGCCGTGGTTTCCGGATGCACGCAGGCTCCGGCTCCGCTGCAGACGTCGTTCGTGCACGCGTTACCGTCGTCCGTGCACGGCGTTCCGGCGGCCTCGAAGCAGTCGTCGCGCACTTCGTCGCACGTTTCGGCGCACTCGGGGCCGCCGCCACACGGATCGCCCGCGTGGACACTGCACATGCCGCCGCTGCAGGAGTCGGCTCCGTTGCAGAAGAGGCCGTCGTTGCAGGACGCTCCGTCGGGTCCGCAGAGCCCCGTCGCGAACCTCCAGACCGGCCCCGTCGACGTGTTCGCGCCGTCGCTCACCGTGACGTACCACTCGTAGCTCATGCCGGGGAACAGGCTCGCCCAGGTCGCCTGCGCGTTGGTGCCCGACGCGACGCCGGGCACGGTTGCGATCGGGGCGAACCCCGTGGTCGCCATGTCGTAGGTGAGGGTGAACTGGCTGTCGGCGTCCGTCTCGAACTGGTTCAGCCAGGGCGAGTACGTCTGCACCTGGATCGTGCCGTTCGCCGGGGAGAAGGTCATGACGCGGAGCCAGCCGTTCCCGCCGTTCGTGCGACCCTGGTAGTCCGAGAGCAGCGAATTCACGACCCGGCCGTCGAACACGTCCTGGCGCCGCCCCTCCCCGGGCACGTGGCCGCCGAGCAGCAGGAAGAGGTTCGGGTTGTGCTTCAGGGTGTCGTAGATCGCCTGTCCTTGTGCGCTGAACGCCCCGGGGTTGCCCGTGCCGAGCATGTGGTGGGTGAGGACGATCGCGCGTCGCGTCGGGTGGGCCTGCAGGACGCCGTCGGCCCAGGCCAGCACGGCCGGATCGGGCGTCGGAGCGTACTCGAGGTCGACGACGACGAAGTCGAGCCCGCTCGCGCTGAACAAGGTGTAGTTGTTGTCGTTGTTCGTGCCGAAGTGGCCGCCGTAGTAGGCCCTGCCGCTGTAGCGCGAGACGCCGAAGAACTGGTTGAACTTGGCGGTCGAGTTCTCCGGCGGCGTACCCACGGGATCGCCGTTGGGCGTCTGGTCGTGGTTGCCGGGAAGGATGCCGAACGGCATGCCGTCGGCGAGCTGCGTCGCGACCGGATCCTCGATGAGGCTCATCGCGGCGGAGGCGTTGTTCCATTCGTAGTCGGGGTTCGGGTCGACGCCGTTGCCGAGGTTGCCGTGCTCGACGCAGTCCCCGAGATGCCCGACGTACGCGATGTTGCGCGCGAGCCGGTTGTCGACGATCCACTGCGTCTGCGACTGGAACACCGCCGGGCTGCTGCTGCAGGGCACTCCGCACGAGTAGTACTGCGTGTCGGGCAGGATGACGACCGTGAAGTCGGGACCCGGTGCGATGACCTCTCGGCCCCAGAAGGTGACGTCGAGAGGGCTCAGCTCCGGATCGGACACCGCGACGTCGAGGACCGGGGCGGTCGATACGTTCGTCGCACCGTCGGCGGGCGCATTGAGGCCGGGCGTGGCAGGCGGCAGGTTCGCGCTTACGGGACCTCCGTCGGTCCACTGGAAGTTCGCACCGATCACCGTGCCGTTCTGCGGCGGTGCCGCGCTGTCGGCGACGATGGTTCCCGTCCCGCCGGTTCCCTCGTTGAGGCCCCATCGAGCGACCAGACCGGGTGCCGAGTAGACCTCCTGGTTCAATGCTCCCTGGATCTCGGCCGCGCTGCGCGCGTAGCTCCAGATGCGCGCCTCGTCGATGACACCGTCGAAGAAGCCGGCCGCCGCTCCCGTCGACGTGAGCGCCGTCGCGAGCGCGGCGTGCTGGATGCTGTCGGCTTGCGGCGGCTGGTTCACGGCCAGCGTCGTCTGGACAATGCCGTTCAGGTACAGGTGCCACGTGGCGCCGTCGTAGGTCACGGCGGCGTGGTACCAGACGCCCGTTGCGATGGGCGTCGTGCCGGCGATCGGATGGTTCAGTCCCGGTTGCGCCCCCGCCGCGCCTTCCTCGAAGTCGGCCACCAACAGGTTGTCGGTGGTGCGGATGCCGAGGAAGTAGTTCATGTCGACGTTGCTGCCGTCGGCTTCGCCCCGCCCCTTGGTGATGAGTGGGACCGCCGTCACGCCGCCGGTTCCGGTGGTCGCGGTCGTGCCGGTCCCCTGGCGGTTGAACCACAGCTCGAGGGTGAACTGCGGGAGCCCCAGCGCCGGCGTGTTGCCGAACGTGACGTAGGAATTCGTCCCGCCGAAGTCGATCGCGCAGGCGCCGCCGGGGTTGCTGCAGGCCGCCGCCGCCGGGCGAGCGGCCACCGCCAACGTCGATGCGACGAGTCCCAACAGGGCGGGGAGGATTCGGGCAGGGCGATGCGGCACGAGTTCTCTCCGGTCAGTCGCTCTTCGCCTTGAACACGGTGTCCTCGTTGCGGAGGATGCTGCTCGCGCTGTGCGTGCTCTCCAGGCAGGCGTTGCCGGCGGCCTGGAGCTGCGCCGTCACGGGTGGTGCCAGCGGGAGCGCCATGATCGGAATGTTGGAGCCCTTCGCCTTGATGCGGGCCTTCGCCCGGCCGGAGTCCCCCGACTTGAGGAGCAGCTTGAGAACGCCCTCGGGCGTCCGGTCCTTGTCCGAATACTTGAAGCCGATGAGGCCGAGCGCCTTCCAGCACGGCTTCGCCCCGCAGTCGTCGCCGGCGGGCGCCGTCGCCCGGACCGCCAGCCCGTTCTGGTCGAAGATGCACAGCGTGTAGTCCGTGGTCACGAGGGGGTCTCCGAGATCCTCGACCGACGTCGCGTCTCCCTTGGACCACTTCCACGACACCAGAGCCGTGTCGGGCGTCTTGTCGTAGATGGCGAGCTTGCTCGAGGATGCCTGGATCGACGCCCGACAGTCGGTCCGTGGCCCGACTTGGCAGCCGCCGGTGGCGTCGCACGTCTCGCAGGCGGCGCAGACCGTTGGCGTGCCGCCGCCACAGGATCCGCTCGTGCACGTTTCCCCGGTCGTGCACACGTCTCCGTCGTTGCACGGGCTCCCGTTCGGCTTGGCCGGTCCGACGCACTGGTCGAGCCCCTCGTCGCACGTGCCGGTGTGGCACTGATCGCCGGCCGAATTGCAGTCGCGGGGCGTGCCGGTGCACGCGCCGCCCGCGCAGACGTCGCCGACGGTGCAGAACGCGCCGTCGCTGCAGGGCAGGGCGTTGTTCGTGTGCGTGCAGCCGGACGACGGATTGCACGCGTCATCGGTGCACGGATTGCCGTCGTTGCAGTTGGATGGCGGGCCGCCGACGCAGCTCCCTGCGCTGCAGGTGTCGCCCGTCGTGCAGAACGACCCGTCGCTGCAGGGCGCCGTATTGTTGGTGTGCGTACAGCCGCCAGCGGGGTTGCAGGCATCGTCGGTACACGGGTTGCCGTCGTTGCAATTGGGCGGCGGACCTCCGATGCAGGCTCCTCCGCTGCAGGCATCGGCCGTCGTGCACGCGTCGCCGTCGCTGCACGGAAGGTTGTTGGGGACGTGCAGGCATCCGCTCGGCGGGTTGCAGCCGTCGTCGGTGCACGGGTTGCCGTCGTTGCAGCTCACGGGGTCGCTGACGCAGGCGTGCGCCACGCATCGTTCGTTCGTCGTGCACAGGTCGGTATCTGCGCACTGCGCGTTCGTGTTGCAGCAGCCGGCGATCGCCGTGTGCTGGCAGCCGCTCGGGCTCGAACAGGAGTCGGCCGTGCAGGCGTTGCCATCGTCGCAGACGGTCGGCGGGCCACCCTGGCAGGTGCCGCCGGCGCACGCATCGTTCGACGTGCAGCCATTGGCGTCGTCACACGACGCGGTGTTGTTCGTGTGCGTGCACCCCGATGCGGGATTGCAGGCATCGTCGGTGCAGACGTTGCCGTCGTTGCAGTCGGGTGGAGGCCCGCCGACGCAGGCGCCGCCGGCGCAGGTATCGGCCGTCGTGCACTGGCTGCCGTCGTTGCACGGAGCCGAGTTGTTGGCATGCGTGCACCCCGATGCGGGGTTGCAGGCGTCGTCGGTGCAGACGTTCCCGTCGTCGCAGTTGGCCGGCGGCCCACCGACGCACGCACCGCCCGCGCAAAGGTCGCCCGTCGTGCAGGCGCTGCCGTCGCTGCATGGAGCGGAGTTGTTGGCATGCGTGCACCCCGACGCGGGGTTGCAGCCGTCGTCCGTGCAGACGTTCCCGTCGTTGCAGGAGAGCGGAGCGCCGGGCATGCACGAGCCGCCTGCACACGTGTCGGCGGTCGTGCAGGCATTGCCGTCGTCGCACGGGGCGGCGTTGTTGAGGGCGAAGCAGCCGGTCGTGGGATTGCACTGATCGTCGGTGCAGGGGTTGCCGTCGTTGCAGACGAGCGGAGGCCCGCCGACGCAGGAGCCGCCGCTACAGACGTCGCCGGTGGTGCAGACGTTGCCGTCCGAGCAGGACGCGGCGTTGTTGGTGGCGACGCAGCCGGTGGCGGGGTTGCAGGAATCGTCGGTGCAGGGGTTGCCGTCGTTGCACACGAGGGGAGGCCCGCCCACGCAGGAGCCGCCGCTACAGACGTCGCCGGTGGTGCAGGCGTTGCCGTCCGAGCAGGAGGCGGTGTTGTTGGTGGCGACGCAGCCGGTCACGGGGTTGCAGGAGTCGTCGGTGCAGGGGTTGCCGTCGTTGCAGTTGAGGGAGCCACCGGGGACGCAGACGCCACCCGCGCACGTGTCGCCCACCGTGCAGACGCTGCCGTCGCTGCACGGTGCCGTGTTGTTGGTGTGCGTGCACCCCGACGCGGGGTTGCAGCCGTCGGTGGTGCAGACGTTGCCGTCGTCGCAGTTCGGCGGCGGGCCGGCAACGCAGGTGCCGCCGCTGCACGTGTCACCCACCGTACAGGCGCTGCCGTCGCTGCACGAGACCGTGTTGTTGGCATGCGTGCACCCGGACGCGGGGTTGCAGCCGTCGGTGGTGCAGACGTTGCCGTCGTCGCAGTTGGGCGGAATGCTGCCGACGCACGTTCCGCCCGCGCAGACGTCGACGGTCGTGCAGGCGCTGCCGTCGTTGCAGGGCGCCGTGTTGTTCGGATGCGTGCAGGCCCCCGCGCCGTTGCACTGGTCGTCGGTGCAGGCGTTGCCGTCGTTCGTGCACGGCGTGCCGGCGGTGACGGCGCAGTTGTCGAGGGTCTCGTTGCAGACGTTGTTGCACTCCGCGCCTGCGGTGCAGGGATCGCCGGCGTGCGTCGTGCAGCGGAGTCCGTTGGCTCCGATGCCGCTGCAGGTGTCGGCGCCGTTGCAGAATGCGCCGTCGCTGCACGCGGCGGTGGCGTCGAAGAGCGAGCTGCTGGCGGTCCAGACCGGCCCGTTCGTCAGCGTGCCGTTCGATGCCGGCGCGACGGAGTCCGCGGCCGTCGTTCCGGTCCCCTCGCCGAGCCCCCAGCGCGCCACGAGCCCCGTTCCGGAGGTGAGCTGGTTCGACATGTCGGCCTGGATCTGCGCCTGGGTCCGGGCGACGTTCCAGATCCGGACTTCGTCGAGCACGCCCGCGAACGCGCCGAGTCGCGTGCTCGTCGAGGTGAGCATGGTGCCGAGCGCGGCCGGCTGGAGGCTGTCCGAGCGGGGGACCACACCCGCCCCCTGGATCGCGGAGACTTCGAGCGCGCCGTCGAGATAGAGACGCCAGTCGCGCGTCGCGGTGCTGTAGGTCGCGGCGGCATGATGCCAGTTGTTGTCGGTGATGGCGGTCACGCCGACGATCGGATGGTTCGCGCCGAGCGGGCCGGGCCCCCCGGGCCCTTCCTCGAAGTCGGCGGCGAGCACGTTGCCCGTCGTGTTGATGCCGAAGATGTAGTTGGCGTCGAGGTTCGAGCCGTCGGCCTCGGGTGCCCCCTTGGTGATGAGCGGGACCAGGGAGCCGGGCGGGCCTCCGGTTCCACCGATGCCTCCAGCCCCCGTGGTGTTGCCGACGCCGACACCTTCCCGTTTGAACCAGGTTTCGATCGTGAAGCTCGTGAGGCCGAGCTCGGCGGGGTTGCCGAGGGCGACGTAGTCGTTGACGCCGTCCAGGCGGATCATCGAGCTCGCGTTGCCGGCGCAGGTGAGGATGTCGAACGGCGCATTCGCAACCCGGCTGAAGCTCGTGCCGGTGATGGTGCCGTTCTGCGGGGTTCCGGCCGAATCGTTGACGGTCGTTCCGGACGTCTCGTCGAGGCCCCACCGCGCGACCAGCGTGCCATCCGACGGATTCTGGGTATTGATGGTCGCGCGGATCTGCGCCTGCGTGCGCGCGACGTTCCAGATCCGGGCCTCGTCGAGCGTGCCGTCGAAGAAACCGCTCGGCGTTCCGGTCGACGTGAGCGTGGTGCCGAGCGCCGCATGCTGGATGCTGTCGGACCGCGTCGGCTGGCCGACCACCAGCTCGGCTTCGACCTCGCCGTTCAAGTAGAGGCGCAGCGTGGTGCCGTCGTAGGTGACCGCCGCGTGGTACCAGGTATTGTTGACGACGGGCGTGACGCCCGAGAGCGGGTGGTTCAACCCCGGCGAGGTCCCGGCGCCGCCCTCTTCGAAGTCCGCCGCGATGACGTTGCCGGCGGTGTTGATGCCGAGCACGTAGTCGGCGTCGACGTTGCTCGCGTCGCCCTGCGCGGCCCCCTTGGTCACGAGCGGAACGAAGGAGGCGAGTCCGCCGCTTCCCGTCGACGTCGCGACACCCGTCCCCTGTCGATTGAACCACGTCTCGACCGTGAACGTGGCGAGCCCCAGCGCCGAGGTCGCACCGAACGTGACGTACGTCGTCGTGTTGGTCGGCCCGAGGCGCAGCGCCATCTGGGCGCCGGCGACGCCGGGGTAGGCGGCGATCGCGATCAGCAGGGCGGTGGTCGCAGAGAGCTTTCGGAGGGACGAGATAACGTGACTTGTCATCATTCTGCCTCCGGGACGTAACATCGTTGCAGCGAGTGCGAGTCACCGTTCTAACCTGCCTACGGTCCACTACGTCAAGTGAAAACACGGGGTTGGAGTCCGCCAAACGCACGATTTCGCGACACGAAGAAGTCCGACTCGACGCGACCGGAGCGGCGTGAGCGTCGCGCCACCGGGACGGCTCACCGGAGCGTCAACGGATTTTCGCCCACGCGCTCCCTGGCGGGCGCCGGTCGTAGCTCCTTGCTGCACAAAGAGATGTTGGCCGAGACGCGACGGCCGCACACCAGGGCGACGCACGTGACGATGGCGCGACCGGCGACGAGATGATGCTCAGCCTCTCGCGGCCTGCGCCCCGGCGGCCCCCGCCTAGCGCAGGCGCTACAGCGCAGGACGCAAGCGACACGGACCGAAGAAAACGCGAGACACGGCGCTACTTCATTCTCTTCCGTCTTGACAGGGATACCCTTATCTCTGTCTATTGAGACCGCACCGTGGCGCGAAGGGATTAGCAGATGTTCGTGCGCGTCGTCGCAACTTCGATCGTCGTCCTCGCGAGCATCGCGTCGGCCCAGGATTCCGGTCTCGACTTCGCCCCGTCGTCCGGTTCGCCGAACAATGCCTACGTGACCTTCGGCAATCCGTCGGCGCTCGGGCTCGCCACCTTCACGCTGGAGACGTGGTTCAATCGGCAGGGCACGGGAATTTCCGCATCGACGGGCAGCAACGGGGTCACCCTGGTTCCGCTCGTAACCAAGGGCGCTTCGGAGGCCGACGGCTCCAACCTCGATGCGAACTACGTGCTCGGCATCAGCACGACCGGCAACGTGCTCGCCGCCGACTTCGAGGAAGGGGCCGGCGGGCCCGGCCCGCTCGGCAACAACCATCCCGTCGTCGGCGTCACATCGATCCAGAGCAACGTCTGGTATCACGCGGCCGCGACGTACGACGGCACCACCTGGCGTCTCTACCTGAACGGCGAGCTCGAAGCCGAGCTCGCGGTCGGTGCTCCTGCCCGCTCCGACAGCATTCAACACGCCGGTCTCGCGACGATGCTCACGTCGACCGGGACGCCGAACGGGTTCTTCGACGGGCGCATCGATGAAGCCCGCATCTGGGGAACGGCCAGGACCGCGACGCAGATCCGCGCCACGATGAACGTCCAGAACCCGTCGGATCCGAATCTGGTGGCACGCTGGGGACTCGGGGAGGGGTCCGGCACGACGGTGGGCGACTCCGCCGGACCCGCCCAGAACGGTACCATCACCGGGACGAACTTCGCCTGGACCACCGGCGCGCCGTTCGACATCGCGCCGTGCGCCAATGCCACCAACACGATGCTGCGCTTCGACGGGACGAACGACTACGTAACCTTCGGCAACGCCGCCGAGCTCGGGCTCTCGATGTTCACCGTCGAGACCTGGTTCAAGCGCGAAGGGACGGGCACCGTCGGCAGCACCGGAAGCGGCGGCATCTCGACCTTCGTGCCGCTGGTCTCCAAGGGTGCCCCCCAGGCCGACGGCGCCGGCTGCCCGACGGGTGACGGTCGCTGCGACGCGAACTACATCCTCGGGATCAACACGACGGGCAATGTGATCGCCGCCGACTTCGAGGACACGGCGACCGGCGGCAACCATCCCCTGTCCGGCACGACGGCGATCGTGAACAACAACTGGCACCACGCGGCCGTCACGTTCGACGGCACGACCATGCGCCTGTACCTCGACGGCAACCTCGAGGGATCGCTCGTTCCGGGTGCGACTCCGCGCTTCGACAGCCTGCAGCCTGCCGCCCTCGCCGGCATGCTGACGACGACCGGCACGCCTGCGACCGGCGCGTTCGCCGGCCTGCTCGACGAGGTGCGCATCTGGAACCTGGCGCGCACCCAGACCCAGATCCAGTCGACGATGTCGTCGCAGCTGACGTCGGGGACGGGCCTGGTGGCACGCTGGGGTCTCGGCGAGAACACGGGCACCACGATCGCCGACTCCGTCGGCAGCCCGGCCACCTCCGGGACGCTCACCAACGGGCCGGTGTGGACCGCGAGCAACGCGCTCTTCGATGCGACCGCGACGTGCGACGACGGCGCGTTCTGCACGGGAGCCGACACGTGCAACGGCAGCCAGCTGCGATGCGCGACCCACGCCGGGAATCCCTGCCTCGGCGGCCCGGAGTGCAACAACGTCTGCAACGAGACCCTCAACAACTGCGCCGTCACCGCCGGCACGCCGTGCACGAACGACGGCAACGCCTGCACCAACGACCAGTGCAACGGCGCGGGGGCGTGCACGCATCCGAACAACACGGCACCGTGCGACGACGGCGACGCCTGCACGACCGTCGACGTCTGCGCGGGCGGAACGTGCGTCGGCAGCACCCCACCCAACTGCGACGACGGCGACGTGTGTACCGACGACGGCTGCAATCCCGCGTCGGGGTGCACGCACACGAACAACACGGCGCCGTGCAGCGATGGCAGCGCCTGTACGGTGGGTGACACGTGCAGCGGCGGCAGCTGCGTGCCCGGCGCGCCGCCCAACTGCGACGACGGCAACGTCTGCACCACCGACGGCTGCAATCCCGCGTCGGGATGTACGCACACCAACAATACCTCCTCCTGCAGCGACGGCAGCCTCTGCACGGTGGGCGACACGTGCGCGGGCGGTGTCTGCGTCCCCGGTGGCTCCCTCAACTGCGACGACGGCAACCCGTGCACCGACGACGGCTGCAACCCGGTGTCGGGCTGCACGCACTCCAACAACACCGCCCCGTGCACCGACGGCAACGCCTGCACGGCGAGTGACGCATGCAACGGCGGCGTCTGCGTGCCCGGCCCCCCGCTCAACTGCAACGATTCGAACGGCTGCACCGACGACACGTGCAACCCCGGCTCGGGCTGCGTGAACACGAACAACACGAGCCCGTGCAACGACGGGAATGCGTGCACGACGAACGACACCTGCGCCGGGGGCTCGTGCGTCGGCGGGTCCCCGCCCGACTGCAACGACCTCAACGTCTGCACGACGGATACCTGCGTTCCCGCCACGGGATGCCAGCACACCAACAACACGGCCTCCTGCTCCGACGGCAACGCCTGCACGGTCGGCGATATCTGCGGCGGCGGGACCTGTACCGCCGGCGCGTCAGCCAACTGCGACGACACGAATCCCTGCACGGCCGACAGCTGCAACCCCGTCTCCGGCTGCGCACACTCGCCGATCGCCGGCTGCTGCAACGTCGACTCGCAATGTGCGGACAGCGACCAATGCAGCACCAACGAGCGGTGCGTCGGCCACGCCTGCCTCAGCGATCCGGTCTCGTGCAACGACGGCAACCCCTGTACCGACGACAGCTGCAACCCGGTGTCGGGTTGCGTGCACGTCTTCAACAACGCGCCGTGCAACGACGGCAACTCGTGCACGACCGGGGATGCCTGCAATGGCGGAACCTGTCAGGGTGGCCCGCCGCCGAACTGCAACGACGGGAACCCGTGCACCACCGACTCGTGTACGCCGACGGGCGGCTGCACGCACACGAACAACACGCTCCCCTGCAACGACGGCCTGTTCTGCACGGTGAACGACACGTGCGGCGGTGGGAGCTGCACCGGCAGCCCGCGCGACTGTAGCGCGGTCGGAGGCGAGTGCCGCATCGGCCAGTGCAACGAGAGCCTCGGGCAGTGCGTCGGGCCGCCGGAGCCCGATGGCACCCCGTGCGATGACGGCAATGCGTGCACCAGCGGCGAGACCTGCGCCAGCGGCATCTGCACGACCGGGACGCCCGTCGTCTGCGATGCGTGCGAGATCTGCGAGCCCAGCGCCGGCTGCCAGAAGGGGCCGCGTCCCACCTGTCGCGGTCCGGTGCTGCCGCTCAAGGGCAAGATCCAGATCTCCGACCGGGTTCCGAACGCCGGTGACCTGGTGGCGTGGAAGCTCATGAAGGGTGACGCCACGACCATCTCCGAGTTCCGCGATCCGACCATGACCAACTCCTACACGCTCTGCATCTTCGACGAGGACGGCGGTCGTCTCGCGCTCTCGCTCGTGGCACCCGCCGGCGGCACCTGCGGCACCGGTCCGTGCTGGAAGCCGATCTCGACCATCGGCTACAAATACACGGATCAGGCGCGCACGCCGCAGGGCATCGCGAAGGTCCTTCTCAAGTCGAGCTTGGTCCGCGGCGGGACGACGATCCACCTGAAGGCCAAGGGAGACAACATCCCGCCGTTCGCCCTGCCGCTCACCGCGCCGGTCGTGGTCCAGCTGCAGTCGACCAACGGACCGTGCTGGAAGACCCAGCACGTCGGCATCGGCATCCAGCGCAACGACCCGGGACAGTTCAAGGCGAAGGACGACTGAGCGCGACGACGGCTTCGCGGACGGCGCGCTCCGCCTCCGGGTCGAGGATGCTGCCGTCCGCCCCCAGGTACCTCGGCGAGAAGGCGAGCGACCGCTCGAAGACGAGGTTCGCGCCCATGACCCGGAGCGTGGACGCGAGCGCCGCACGTGCGTGCTCCGCCCCGCTGGCCGACGCCATGACGAGCGCGACCGGCCTGTCGGTGAGCTCGCCGCTCGACACGATCCAGTCGAGCGCGTTCTTGAACGCACCGGGAACGCCGTGCGCGTACTCCGGACAGCAGATGAGCACCGCGTCGGCGGCCGAGAGGCGTCGCCGGAGGTCGGCCACCGCAGGCGGAGCCGCGGCTCGTTCGCCGTCCAGGTCCGGGCTGAAGTGGGGCAGGGCGGCGATCTGCTCGTCGTAGAACGTGAACTGCATTCCGTCGGGCGCGAGCTTCGCGGCGGCGCGCAGCAGGCGCGCGTTCGTCGATGCGGCACGGAGGCTGCCCGACATGCCGAGGACGTCCATGCGGCTCAGTCCGCCGTCGCGCGCTGGAACGCGGGCCGCGCCTCGCCCTCGAGCGCCCGGACTGGAGGTGTGCGGGGAGCGTAGTAGAGCGCGATCATGCCGACGGCGTGTAGCACCGCCGGCGAGACGAGCCTACGGCAGGATGAACCCGCCCTTCACCTTGAGGCGCATCACCGTCGCCAGGCCATCGGTGTGGTCGCTCAGCACCGGCGAGCTCACCTTGAAGACCACCGGCGTCCCCGTGGTGACGAAGAGCGCCCGCAGCGCGTCGGCGAGGTCCGTGTCCTGCGGGCGGAAGAGGAGGTCGTTCACGATGGCGGCCTTCGTTTCGTTGGGGTGCGGCAGCATCTCCTGGCGGAGCCGCTGCTCGTCCAGCGTGACGCCGAAGTCGTCGACCGGGGCTTGCGTGAGCGACGCCAGGTCCGCGCCGAGCGTCTGATAGGTCTGCGCGAAGAAGCCGTTCTTGCCCAGGTTGAAGACGACGGTCGCGGCGACGGCGTTGTTGATCGACTGCGCGCCGTCCATCTGGCTCACGTTGTCGTCGACGATGATCAGCATCTCGGCCGAGAAGTTGGCGCCCTTCTCGAACACCATGGTGCACTTCGCGCCGCCGCACGTATCGTTCTGCGCCGGCCGCGACGCGCTGCAGATGAGCGTGTCGGCTCCGGTGAAGTCGGGCTGACAGGTCGAACCCTCGTTGGCGCCACTCGCGCACACATGCGGCAGGAGCGGCTCGCGCGCGGTGCAGTCGACGGCTGCGCGGGCGACGGCGGGAAGGGCCGCGAGCGCTGCGATCGCCAGGATGCGAATGAACATCAGATACCTCCTCCGTGCAGATTCCGGCGTCCAAGGTATGACACCATCGTTGCGGCTATGCCAATCCCGACGGCGATCCACGCGACGAAATCGCCCTGGCGTTGGTACACCGTGACACTGCCCGAAGGTCGTACCGTCCCCTGCAACGTTGCCGGTACGTCGCTTGCGGACTCCGCAACTATGCGACCATGCGGGTCGACGATCGCCGAGATCCCCGTGGTGGTGGCCCGGACGAGCCAGCGCCGCTGCTCGACGGCGCGCAGCCGCGCCATGTCGAGGTGCATCCGCGACGGCTGGCCGGCGCCGAACCAGGCGTCATTTGACAGGTTCGCGAGGAGCGTCGGTCCGCCGGCGGCGATGCGACGGACCAGCTCGGGGTACATCGCTTCGAAGCAGATGAACGCGCCGACGAGCCCCGCGCGAGTTCGAAGCGCGTACGGAAGTGCCCCGGGCGCGTACGTCCCCTCGGCGATCGGCAACAGGTGGAGCTTGTCGTAGCGCCCCGCCACCATGCCCTGCTGCAAGAGGTAGACGGAGTTCCGGTACCGGAGCGCGCCCTCGCCGTAGGTGTACGACGAGCCACCGAGGACGAGGTCGGCGTCGAGGCCGGCGGCAGTCGCGAGCAGCGCGTCGCGCTCCGGCGTTCGCTCGTCGAGGTAGAAGTCGATCGCGTTCTCGGGCCAGACGACGAGCTTCGCGCCGGCCGCGATGGCCTCGCGCGTCGCCTGCATCTGCCGGTCGAGCGCGAGCGCGCGACCGCCCAGCGTCCGTCGCTGCTGCGCGGGCACGGCCGGCTGCACGACGGCGACGCGAACGCCGTCGCCGTCTCCGAACGGCTCGCGGAGGCGCCATGCTCCGTAGGCGAGCGTCGCGACCACGAGCACGGCGACGGCGACGGCCGAGCGCGCGGGATGCCGACCACGAAGCGGCGGCGCGAACGCCGCGGCGATCGTCGCGTTCACGGCCGCGATGAGCAATCCGGGTCCGTACGGCCCGGACACGTCGGCGATCTGCACGACCGGCAGGAACGCCATCTGCGAGTAGCCGGCGATCGCCCACGGATTTCCAACCCACAGGCGCGAGCGCGCAAACTCGAACGCGCACCACCCCGCGGCGACGACGAGCGGCGACGCCCCGCCGCGCGCGGCGAGCCAGCTGGTCCAGCCGCCGAAGACGACGAGCGGCGGCGCGACGGTCACCGTGCAGAGCGCGAGCCAACCGCCCCAGGCGACGAGCGCCCCCGCTCCGAAATACTGCATCGCCATCGATGGCAGCCACCACGTGACGCCGAGCCCGCCGGCGAGTGCCATGAGGAGGCCGAGCCCCGCGCCCGCACGCGGTCGCACGCGCGCCAGCGCGACGAAGAACGGTGCCAGCGCGACCCACGCGACGGGCGCCGTCGCCGGGCGGACGAACGCGATCCCGTAGAGCGCCGCGGAGGCGAGGGTGAGGGCGACGGGGAGGATGCGCAAGCTTTCGTCGTCGTCGGGTACCTCGTCAAATCGCATGCGGGAGCGGCGCCTTGCGTCCCCTGCGCCCGCGTCGCTAAGAACCCGGCCGGGAGACCCCCACCATGCTCTCGAAGCTCGACGACTATCCGGTCCACCAGACGCCCGATCCGATCGCGCACCCCGCGACGAGCGATCGGAACGCCTATGACCGCTACTGGTTCAACGGCTACGCCGCCGACGGCGAGTTCTACTTCGGCATCGGCGCCGCGCTCTATCCGAACCTCGGCATCATGGACTGCGGCTTCTCGATCGTGCGCGACGGCGTGCAGCATGCCTTCCACGCCTCCCGCCGCGCGCCGCGCGAGCCGACCGAGGTCGAGGTCGGGCCGTTCCGGATCCAGATCGTCGAGCCGATGCGGCGTCTTCGCGTCACGATCGACGAGAACGAGACCGGTATCGCGTGCGACCTACGCTGGACGCCGCGCACGGCGAACGTCGAGGAGGGGCGCCAGACCATGCGGCGAGGCGGTCGCGTCATCATGGACGCGACCCGCTTCGACCAGTTCGGGCGCTGGGAGGGCGAGATCGGCTACGACGGGAAGCGGCTCGCGATCGATCCCGCTCGCGTCTACGGCACCAAGGACCGCTCCTGGGGCATCCGACCCGTCGGCGTGCAGGATCCGGGCGGCGCTCCCCTCTACGAGATGCCGCAGATCTTCTTCATCTGGTCGCCGATCCACTGGAAGGACCGGTGCTCGCTCGTCAGCGTGTTCGAAGACTCCGAAGGTCGCGTGTGGCACTGGGACGGCGTCGTCGTGCCGGCGCACGAGTCGCTCGACCGTGTCCCGGCGATGGAGGACCCGAAGACGCACCACCTGGTCGCCGTCGAGCACCGCCTCACGTACGAGCCCGGCACGCGACGCGCGCGCGCGGCGGAGATCACGCTCGTGCATCCCGGCGACAAGCGCGACGTGATCCGGCTCGATCCGGTCCTCTGCTTCCGCATGAAGGGCATCGGCTACACCCATCCCGAGTGGGGCCACGGCCTGTGGAAGGGCGAGCTCGCGATCGGCGGCGAGTCGTGGCGCACGAGCGACCTCGACCCGATGGCGCTCGACAACCAGCACGTCCAGCAGGTCGTGAAGGCACGCCTCGGCGACGAGGAGGGCGTCGGCGTCCTCGAGCAGATCGCCTTCGGACCTCACGCGCGCTACGGGTTCCGCGAGTTCCTCGACCCGGCGCGCTGAGGTTTCCCACCCCTCGTCACAGCCCTGCGCGTCTGCCAGCGTCACCGGGTGACCCCGGGCAGGGACCTCGTCCTCCTCACGGGGGCTTCCGGCTACATCGGCGGGCGACTCCTGCGCGCGCTCGCGGACGCCGGTCACCGTGTGCGCTGTCTGGCGCGGCGACCCGATTACCTGGCGGGGCGCGTGACGCCGCCGACGACGATCGTGGGCGGCGACTGCCTCGATGCCGCTTCACTGGAGCCCGCGATGGCGGGCGTCCACACGGCCTACTACCTCGTGCATTCCATGGGCTCGGGCGGTGACTTCGAATCGCAGGACCGGGAGGCCGCACGGAACTTCGCGCACGCCGCGCGCGACGCGGGGGTGCAGCGCATCGTCTATCTCGGCGGTCTCGGCTCGGCGGCGACCTCCCTCTCGGCCCACCTGCGTAGTCGGCAGGAGACCGGGGCCTTGCTCGCGTCGACCGGCGTTCCGGTCGTGGAGCTTCGGGCCTCGATCGTCCTCGGCTCGGGCAGCCTGTCGTACGAGCTGATTCGCGCGCTCGTGGAACGCCTGCCGATCATGATCTGCCCACGCTGGGTCTGGACGCCCGCACAGCCGATCGCGATCGAGGACGTGATCGCGTATCTGCTCGAGACCCTGACGCTCCCGGCGCGGACGGACGGCGTCTTCGAGATCGGCGGCACCGATCGGGTCTCATACGGCGAGATCATGCGGGAGTATGCGCGACAGCGCGGTCTTCGCCGCCTGCTCGTCGCCGTGCCCGTGCTGACGCCGTGGCTCTCGAGCCTCTGGCTCGGTCTCACGACCCCGGTCTACGCCCGCGTCGGACGCAAGCTCATCGAGAGTCTGCGCAACCCGAGCGTCGTGGACGACGACCGGGCGTTGCGGACGTTCGTCGTACGGCCCATGGGGCTGCAGCAGGCTATCGCACGCGCGCTGGCGAACGAGGACCGTGAGCTCGCCGAGACGCGCTGGTCGGACGCCGTCTCGTCGGCCGGCGTGTCGTCGTCCTGGGGCGGGATGCGGTTCGGCACGCGGCTGGTCGACTCGCGTGCCGTCCACGTCGACGTCGAGCCCGAAGCCGCCTTCGCGCCGATCCGCCGCATCGGCGCAGGCAGCGGCTGGTACGCCGGGCGCGGTCTGTGGCGGCTGCGGGGCCTTCTCGACCTCCTCGTCGGCGGCGTGGGGATGCGGCGAGGACGGCGCGATCCCGAGTCGCTGTCGGTCGGCGACCCGCTGGACTTCTGGCGGGTCGAGACCTACGACCCCCCGCGACGCCTTCGCCTCGCCGCCGAAATGAAGCTGCCCGGGCGGGCGTGGCTCGAGTTCGAGGTCACACCCGACGCGCGGGGCTCCACCATCCGCCAGACGGCGATCTTCGATCCCGCCGGGCTCGCGGGCCTCGCGTACTGGTACGGCATCTACCCCCTGCACGCGCGCGTCTTCGCCGGCATGCTGAACGGGATCGCGACGCGAGCGACGGCGAGGATCCCGGCCGCACGCTAGGATTCGCTCTGGGCGGAACGCGACCCGCGCGCCGATCGCGCGAGCAGGCCGCGTAGCGGGACCGAGTACACGGGCTCTTCGCGGACGCCCTCCTGCCGCAGGATGGCGTTGGCTGCCTCGAGCCCCGACGTCACCGCGGCCTCCATCAGCATGGCGGGCAGCGGCAACGCGACCCAGTCTCCGGCCAGCACGAGACGGGAATCCTCGGTCTCCACCGTCGGGCGGCGCTCGTGCATGCCCGTGTGAAATGCCGTGAAGTTGCGATTCAACTGGAGGTGCTCCCCGAGAACGCGGGCCCGACGCAGGGCCGGAAGATAGTCGAACAGCTCTTCCTTCAGGGTCTCCGCGATCGCCGATTCCCGGACGCCGTCCGGCACGGCGTAGCAGTGCAGCTCGAGCACGCTGCCCCCGCTTCGCGTAGCCCACGCGGCCGAGCTCTCCTCGACGCGGTGGAAGAACGTGATGGAATCGAGCAGCTCCTTCCTGTCGGTGATGACGAAGCCGGGGAGATCGGATCCCGACGGCTGGTCCATCCACAGGCGGAGGACGGCATGAGGCTGCGACGGACGCAGAGCGCTCAGCTTCGCCACGGCTTCAGGCGCGATCCGACGGAGGTCCGGCGACGCGTCCGCGATCGTCCGCGCGCCGACGACGTCGGGCGCGAGCACGAGGTAGTCGAACGGCTCGTCGCCGATCCGAAAGCCGTCGCCCTCGCGCGCGATCGTCCCGACCTCCACACCGAGCCGGAGTGTCACCCCGACCGCGTCGAGGCGGGCCTGCATGGGCTCCAGCACCGTACGCCCGTAGGTGTCCGACGGATGGTCGTAGAGCAGCCCGCGATCGTGGGAGAGGTAGAAGAAGTGGAAGCTCTTGATGACCTCGGCCGCCGACATCCGATCCGGCGTGGCGAAGAAGGCACGCGCGAAGGTGTAGAACACGAGACGCAGGGCGGGCGGCAGGTCCGCCTGGTCGGCGAAGGCGTCGAACGACACGTTGTCGTACCGCGCGAACGTGCGCTGCGGATCGTAGGCGAGCAGCGCGGTGAGCCGCGCGAGCCGCGGGCGCATGAGGACGTCGCGAAGGCGTAGCATCGGCGTCTTCAGCATCGCCAGGATGTTCTGCACCGGCGCGGTCTCGAGATCCTTGAACCCGTATGCTTCCCCGCCACGCGTCAGGATCCGGTAGTCGTCGATCGGACGCAGGTACCGCGAGGCGCCGACCTCGTCCATGAATCGGCCGAGGTTGTAGTAGTGACGAAAGAAGGCATGGAACCCGTGCTCGACCTCCACCGTGGTCCCGTCCCCCAGGCGGTGCTGCCAGGCGCCGATCTTGCCGCCGAGGTGACGGGCCTTCTCGAGGAGATGGACCCCGAACCCCCGGTCGCCCAGCAGCGTGGCGGCCCGTAGGCCGGCGAGGCCGGCGCCGACCACGGCGACCCGGCGTGGCCGCGCGAGGCGCGGCGCCGTCCCCGGACGCGCGACGTTCACCTGCTGGCGATAGCCTCCGAGTCGCATGCGGATCATGCGCCGGATGACGGTGTCGCCCGGCGGCGTACGCGGCGCCTTCATTCGATCGCGCACGCGTTCGAAGAGCGCGACGTTGGCCACCACCAGCGCCAGGCCGTAGATGAAGTCCTCGACCGGGATCGTGCCGATGCGGAAATCGAGCTGGTAGCGGGCGTCGTAGAGCACCAGCGGGCGCGCAGTCAGGTACCCGTTGAAGATCGTGGTGAATCCGAGGACCGCGAGGGCGAACGGCACGAAGCGCCGGTGGCGCACGACGAGGCCGCCGCCCATCGTGTCGAGGGTCACCACGCACGCGAGGGCCGCACCCGCGACGGCCGTGTACTCGAGCCCCCGGCTCCACGCGGCCGCGCCCGCAGCCAGGAGGATGGCCACCGCCGTCCAGATCGCCGGGGTGCGACGCGCCGGGGCCCGATCGACGCCGCCCGTCAGCATCTCCCACGTGAAGGCGCAGGCGAGAGGCACGCTCAGGAAGAAGGCCCATTCGCCGAGCGGCAATCCGAGGGGCCGGATCGCCGTCGGCGCCACGTTGAAGAACCAGTGCCGTCCGGTCACGAGGACGTCCCACGCGATGAACGGCACCGCGACCGTGAGCGCGGCCGCGAGGGCCGGAAGCCACCGGCCGCGGAACGAGGTCGCCCGCCATCGCCCGAGCGCCAACGGACCGGCGATGACGACGAGATTGAAGAGCAGGTACTCTGTCGCCATGCTCACGGACGCAGCGGGTCACCGGCGAGCTCGTGCGTCATCCGCTCGAGGGCGTCGCGCGACTCGCTCGCGGGAAGCGTCCGGATGGCCTCCAGCGCGCGCTTGGTCGAGCGCCGGGCGGCGGCACGCCCGCGCTCCGCGACCCGCTCGCGCACGAAGAGGTTGCGCAGCTCACGGATGTCGCCGTCGGCGAGGGTCGGTCGTCCGAGGCGGGCGCTCAGCGTCGCCGCACCGGGGCCGCCCTGCTCGAGGATCAGCAGGAGCGGGTAGGTGGGCCGGCAGGCCATGACGTCCTGCATGTCGGAAGCGAGATCGTCGAGATCGTTGTCGATCTGGTAGGCGACGCCGAGCTCGCTCGCCCACTCGCCGAGCGCGGTCTCGTGGGCGGCCGTCGCGTCGGCCGCGATCGCCCCGAGGCGTGCCGCGATCCGCACGAGAGCCCCGGTCTTCGCACGGGCGAGCACGAAGTAGTGCGCGCTCCGCAACGTCGTGCGACGGAAATGGGGCGCCAGCGCGAGGTCGAGCGCCTGGCCGAGATGCGCCGCAAACAGCTCTTCGGCCAGCATGTCGAGCGCCCGCAGCCGCAGGTCGTCCGGCAGCGCACGGCGCAGGATCTCGAGGGCGCGAAAGTAGGCGGCGTTCGCCGCGTTGAGAGCGGTGGGCATGCCGAAGGCGACGTGCGCCGCAGGGCCCCCGCGCCGCTCGGTGGCGCCGTCCTGGATGTCGTCGACGATGAGGCTCCCCGTGTGCAGGACCTCGGCCACCTGGCAGATCGCTTCCGGGACCGGCGGTGCGCCGCCGACCGCCTGGAATGCGAGCCGGGAGATCGTCGGTCGCCAACGCTTCCCGCCGCGATCGGCGAGACTCCAGATGGGGGCGTTCACCCGGCTGGCGAGGACGTCGCAGAGCGCCTGATCGGCCTCGGCGCCGAGCAGGGCGCGGATCGGATCGAGATCGAATCGCCGGGGCCAGACGGCCTCGAGCTGCGCCGTCTCGACCGCCGGCGCCGCGCCTTCGCGCACGTTCGGGCCCAGCTTCATGCCGCCTGCACCAGCTTCATGCTCTCGACCGCGGGACAGTAGGCGGCGCCCCCGGTTCTGTCGAGGGCATCGACGCCCTTGCTTCGAGCGGGTCGAATCCCTAGCAGGGGAGGTCGGTGGAGCACGACCTGCGTCATTCGATCGTGACGCTCGCCCTCGTGACCGCGACGGGGATGGCCACGACGTTCCTCGTCCTGGGCGGCGTGCTCCACGTCGCCACCGAGTGCCCGACGGGCCTCGCCTTCGCGGGCGAGGTGCTCGGATACGTGCTGCTCTTCGACGTCTATTTCTACGTCCTGCATCGCCTGCTGCACACGCGGGTCCTGTACCGGAGCATTCACGCCGTCCACCATCGCTCCACCGCGCCGACGGTGCTGACCGCGTTCGCGTTCCACCCCCTCGAGGCCCTGCTGATCATCGGCTTCATGCCGGTGGCGATGTCGCTCGTCCCGATCCATCTCGTCTCCCTCGTCGTGGTCAGCGTCTTCCTCTCGGGAAGCATCGTGCTGGCGCATTGCGGCCGCGAGGTGCTCCCCGATTGGTGGCAGCGGGTTCCCGTGCTCAACTGGTACGTCACGCCGCGCATCCACGAGGCGCATCATCGGCGCCGCGACTGCAACTACAGTGCCACCCTGTCGATCTTCGATCGCGCCTTCGGGACCCTGCGCATCGACGTCCCATATCCGAACCGAGTCGTCCCTGGGGCGCCGCCGTCCGTCACGGCGTCGCGGCGGTCGTGATCGCGTCGGCGAGTCGGGTGACCGTCGCGTCCGTCGGCGCGCCGCGCGCATCCACGAGCCGGCGTCGATCCGCCGCCAGCAGCACGACGAGAGCCTCTCCGCGCTCGGCCCCGAAGCGCTCGGCGAGGAGCCCGCTCCAATCGAGCAGCAGTGGCGAGCGCTGGCGTCGCTCGTCCTGGCTGCGACCCGTCTCCTCGTCGCGCACGCGTTCCCGGGCGGAATCGCGCGCGTAATCCGGGACGCGGCGCAGGTCGGCGACCGAGAGCCAGACGACCTTGCCGTGGTCACGCCAGGGAGCCACGGGCAGCGCCCGCGCGGCCAGGCGCTCTCCCCACTGGGTCGCCTGTTCGGGAGCCCTGCGGTCGGCGATGATCAACAGGACGGGCGCGTTCCGAAGCTCGTCCAGATGCCACGAGCGGCCGGTCGTGTCGTCGAGCACGATGCCGGCGAGCGGATCCTCGGCCGCCGCCCCGCTGCCGACCAGCGCGCCGGCCGTCACCACGACGGCGCACACGGCGGCCCGCAGCGCCTGGAAGCGCGGATGTCTCATGGCAACACGCCAGTGCGACGGAGCGATGCATCCAGGTGCGACGCGTCCGGTCGCGTCGTGCGCCGGCGCAGCCGCGGATCGATTGCACAGCGCACCGCCGCGACGGCGATGAGACCGGCCTTCCCGATCCCGCTCACGCGAGCTCGCTCGGTCACGCCGTCGCCGTCGCGAGCGGCGACCCGCCGGCCGATCGCGCGGTAGAGCAGCGCGGCCGACAGGATCGCCGGGCGACACGACGCGGGCAGCATGCCGATGCCCGCGATGCCACTGTCGTAGTAGAGCTCGGCGAGCCCGAGGACCCGGAGCGTCACGCGCCGAACCGCCGGCGTCGCCCGTGCAGCCAACACCTCCGTCTCCGAGCCGCCGGCCTCGGCCAGCCACCCCGACGGCAGATAGATGCGATCGCGCGTCGTGTCCTCGCCGACGTCGCGTGCGATGTTCGTGAGTTGCATGGCGATGCCGAGGTGCGCCGCACGTCCGAGCGCGGCGGCGTCGCTCCTGCCCATGATGCGGCTCATCATGCGCCCGACGACGCCCGCGGCCCGATAGCAATAGAGGAGCAGGGCGTCCTCGTCGGCGATGCGGACGGGGCCCAGGTCCTGGGCCATGCCGGCCAGCAGAGCTTCGGGCTCCTCGCGCGGAATGCGGGCGGCCGCGACGACCAGCGCGAAGGCACGACCCGAAGCGGTGTCCACGGGCTCCCCGCGGTAGATGCGATCGAGCCGTCGGAGGACGGCCGCGTGCCGGATACGCGCGTCGATCGCGCTCCCGGCCTCGTCGACGGCGTCGTCGGCGGCGCGGCAGAACGCATAGGTGGCGACCGCGGCGTCCCGTACCCGCGCGGGCAAGAGCCGCGACGCGGCGTAGAAGCTCCGCGAGTGCCGGTGGATCGCCGCGCGGCAGTGGGCCAGGTCGGCCGCCGCGTTCTCAGCCGGCTGCAGCACGACGCTCGGCCGGTCGCACACGGGCATCCGGGGCCCGCGGTATGAGCGAGTCGGTGACGCGCGCGCTCGACAGCACTCCCGGGAGGCCCGCGCCCGGGTGGGTGCCGGCGCCGACGAAGTAGAGGTTCTGGACGTCGGGGCACCGGTTGTGGCCCCGGAAGTAGGCGCTCTGCATGAGCGTGGGCTCGAAGCTGAACGCCGCACCCAGGTGGCTCCAGAGCTCGCTCCGGAAGTCGTCCGGCGTGAACAGACGCTCGGTCACGACGTGGTTGCGCAGATCCGGGAGGCACGTCCGCTCGAGCCGATCGTACACGGCGTCGCGATAGCGCTCCCTGATCGTCGCCCAGTCCACGTCGGCCGCGAGGTTCGGCACGGGCGAGAGCACGTAGAAGGCCTCACAGCCCGGCGGCGCGAGCGAGGTGTCCGAGCGCGTCGGCGCGTGCAGGTAGAGGCTCATGTCCGCGGCGAGGCGCCGGTGCCGGAAGACGTCGTCCAGGAGCCCTTCGTAGCGCGGCCCGAGCACGATCGTGTGGTGGGCGAGGTCCGGGTACGTCCGGTCGGTTCCGAAGTAGATGAGGAAAAGGCTCATGCTGTAGCGCATGCCCAGCAGTTTGCGATCGCTGTTCGACGGACGATGGCGGGGATCGATCAGGTGTTGGTACGTCCACGACACGTCCCCGTTGCAGACGACGAGATCCGCGTCGATCCGCTCGCCGCCTGCGAGTCGCACACCCCGCGCCCGTCCGGCGGTGATGTCGATCTGTTCGACGGGGGCGCCGAGGCGCAGCACGACGCCGAGCTCCTCCGCGAGCCTCACCAGTGCCTGCACCACGGCCCCCATACCACCCTCCGCGAAGTGCACGCCCCACGTACGCTCGAGGTGGCAGATGAGTGCATAGATTGCCGGCGCGTGCTGCGGGTCGCCGCCCACCAGCAACGGATGGAACGAGAAGACCTGCCGCAGCTTCGGGTTCCGGATGTGCCGTCGCACGAGGCCGAGGACGCTGCGGTAGCATTCCAAGCGAACGAGGCTCGGCACCGCGCGCGCCATCGACCACGGGGTGAGGAACGGCACGTGGCCCAGCTCGAGGTAGCCCTTCTCGAAGATCTGCCGGCTCCGCTCCATGAAGCCTTCGTAGCCGGCCACGTCGTCGGGAGCGACGCGTCGGACCTCGGCCCGCATGCGCTCGGGGTCCCCCGAGTAGACGAAGACCGTCCCGTCGTCGAAACGGATCCGATAGAAGGGATCGACCGGGAACAACCGCACGTAGTCCGCGATCCGCCGCCCCGCGAGCGCGAAGAGATCCTCGAACAGGTACGGCGCCGTGATGATGGTCGGGCCGGCGTCGAAGGTGAAGCCGTCCTGCTCGAAGACGGCTGCGCGGCCGCCGGGGCGGTCGCGCTTCTCGACGATCGTGACCTCGTATCCCTTGATCGCGAGACGCACCGCAGCCGCAAGACCCCCGAAGCCGCTCCCGATGACGATGGCGCGCATCCGGCAGAGATTAGCGATCCGACCACGACGTGGGAAGCGTGCTCAGACCGATTCCCAACGCCGTGCCAAGCGGCGCGCGATGACCAGGCCGACCAACGTCATGGCGGCGAGCATCGAGACCTCGGGCCAGAGCGCGGTCAGGGATGCGTCGCGCCAGAAGACCTTCTCGTACCCTTTGACGGCCCACGCGTTGAACGTCACGAGCGCGAGACGCTGCATCGCTTCGGGCATGAGGTAGCGGGGTACCATGCTGCCGCCGAGGGCGGACATGAGGAGGATGACGACGGTCGCGAGGCCCTGGAGCTGGGCCTGCGTTCGGCACGCCGCGCCGAGCACGAGCCCGAAGGTCGCGGCAGCCGCCGCGGCCGCAACGGTCATCACGACCGCCCCGCCGAGATGCGCGTGCCCGAAGAGATCCAACCCGAAGACGGCCCAGCCCCAGACGAACATGACGGCGAGCTGGACGCAGCCGAGGGCGGTGGCGAACAGCCAGCGCGCAAGCAGAAGCCGGCCCATGGTGAGGTTGGTGCTGAGGAGACGCTCCAGCGTACCGGTCTCCTCCTCGGCGATGAGGCCGCGCATCGCGGTTGTCATCGTGAACAGCAGGAACATGACGCCGATGGCCGCCGCGTAGTACGACACGGCGTCTCTGCCCTCGCGCCCGACCGCTCCCTGCACGTCGGTCACCGCGACGCGGAAGGGCGATGCCACCGTCCTGCCCGCGTCGGGGCCTCCTCCGGCGACGGACTTCGCGACGTCGTCGACGAGCCGGCGCTGCGCCGGCGTCAGCGCTCCTGCCTCGTCCTCGAGCCAATCCGCCACGCCGCGTACGAGCCGGTCCGGCGCCGCCAGCACGAGGGCTCGCTGCAGTAGTCCCCCGACGACGTGGTACGCGACGGGATCTGCGGCGCGGTCGGTGAAGAGCTCGACGGTCAGCGTCTCGGCGGGGAAGCGCGCCAAATGCTTGCCGAAGTCCTCGGGAACGACGATCGCCGCCGGCGCGTCGCCACGCCGCACGATGCCGATGGCCGCCTCGCGGGCGGTGCGAGCGGGATCGCCTGGCCGCAGCTCGGCCGTCAGGCCGGATTCGCTCTGAAGTGCCTCTACGAGGAGCGCGCTTCCGGCCGTTCCATCCTCGTCGACGACGGCGACGCGGATCGGAGCCATCGTGTCACGCCCGAGCCCGCCGAAGACGAGCGCCAGGATCGAGAAGAATGCGACGGGAACGAGGAAGGAGAGAACCAGAGCGTAGCGGTCGCGGACGAGCGCCAACCACGAGACGCGGACGACGGGTCCGATCATTCGCGGAGCTCGCGGCCGGTGAGGTGAAGGAAGACGGCCTGCAGATCGGGCCGGACGACCCGGACGTCGTCGACGCCGTAACCGGCTTCGCGGAGGCGGCCGAGCAGCATTGCCAGGTCGACGGTCAGGTCGTGCATGCTCACGCGCAGCATCCGGCCCTGCGCGTCCACCCCCGTCGGCAGCGAGGCCGGGACCGGGGCACGATCGAGCGTGACCACGACCTCTTGCGCGTGCCCGAGGGTCCGCTCCACGAGCTCGAGCGGTGCTCCCGCCGCGACGACCCGACCGTGATCGATGATCACCACCCGCTCGCAGACGCCCTGCGCCTCGCCGAGCTGGTGCGTCGTGTGCAGGAGCGCCGTTCCGTCGCGGCGGAGCTCGGCCAGCATCGCGAAGATGCGCTCGCGGCTCTGGGGGTCGACGCCGGTGGTGGGCTCGTCGAGCAGTACCAGGCCCGGCCGGTGCAGGACGGCGCACGCGAGGTTCAACCGCCGCTTCATCCCGCCCGAGAACCCGCCCGTACGCTCGTCGGCGCGCTCGGCGAGGCCGGTCCAGCCGAGCGCCCAGGCGACGCGCTCGCCCAATTCGGGTCCGTCGAGCCCGTACAAGCGGCCGAATACTTCGAGGTTCTCGCGGGCGGTGAGGAACGGGTAGAGCGCGTTCTCCTGCGGCGCCAGGCCGACGCGGTGCCCGAGCGCCGTGCGGTCCGACGGGCCCCCCGCGAGCGCGATGCTGCCGGCGTCCAGCCGGACGCGGCCGGCGATGGCGCGCACCAGGGTGGTCTTGCCGGCGCCGTTCGGTCCTAGAAGCCCGACCCATTCACCGCGCTGCACGTCGAGATCGACGCCGTCGAGCGCGATGGCGCCCCCGAAGCGCTTGCACGCTCCGCGCACCTCGAGGATCGCCGGCATCGTCATGCGGCCGGTGGTAGCATCGCGTCCGCTTCGCGTCGAAACGCGGCTGGTCGCCGTCCCATGGGCGGCCGGATCGATTCCGAACCCGCGCGACGGGGGTGCCCGGCGTTCGCACATCTGACATTCCCCGAAAGTCCGGCGTTCGGCCCGGCAGCCTCCGGGGCGGTGTGCGCGCTGGCGCGTCGCTTGCTGGAAGTCCAGAGTCACACGCTCATGCCGCCACGAAACCTCTCTCTGTCCGACGCCATCGGCCTTCTTTGCCCGCGCGACACCCTCGCCCTCGGCTTCGGCCCCGCCGAGCCGACGCCGCTCCTCGAGGTGCTCTCGGTACGCGAGGACTGGACCGACCTCCTCGTCTACGGCGGACTCCTGTCCCAACCGTTCGAGATCTTCACCAAGCCGGGCGTGCGCTTCCGGAGCATCTTCATGGGGGCGGCCGAGCGCACGCTGCGCGACGCCGGGTGCGACGTGCAGTTCGTTCCCGGCGACTTCCGCCGCTTCGCGAAGGCGCTGCGGCGCGTGAACCCGCGCGTGCTGGCGACCAGCGCCACGCCGCCCGACCGCAGTGGATGGATGAGCCTCGGGCTCGTCGCCGCCGAGCAGGCCGACGAGCTGCACCGCTACGCGCGCGATCCCGAGCGCCTGCTCGTCGTGCTGACGAACCCGCTCCTGCCGTGGACGATGGGTCTTCCACCCGAGCACCCGCACGGCATCCACGTCGACGAGGTCGACGTGATCGTCGAGGCGGCGTGGGAGCCGATCGAGAACCGCGAGCTCGAGCCGAACGATGCCGAGCGGCGAATGGCCGAGCACGCGCTCCGTTTCATCCACGACGGCTGTACGCTCCAGACGGGCATCGGCACGGTGCCGGCGATCGTCGCCGACGCGCTCGCCGCGGGGTCCGGCGGCGACTACGGCATCCACAGCGAGCTGTTCACCCCCGGGCTGATGAAGCTGCACGAGGCGGGGAAGGTGACGAACCGCAAGGGGCAGTTCGACGGGCTCTCGATCGCGACCTTCGCGCAGGGCAACCAGGCGCTCTACCGCTGGCTCGACGGGCAGCAGGCGGTGCGCTTCCTGCCGGTCCGGATCGTGAACGACCCGTCCGTGATCGCGCGCAACCGGCAGATGGTGTCGATCAACGGAGCGCTCGGGGTGGATCTGAAGGGCCAGCTGGTCGCCGATCAGCTCGCGACCGGGCAATACTCTGGCATCGGTGGCCACGAAGACTTCGTGACCGGGGCGAGCCTGTGCCGAGACGGCCACTCGCTCATCTGTCTCCCGTCGACGGCGCGGCTCCGCGACGGCCGCCGCACGTCGAAGATCGTCACGTCGATCCCGCGCGGCATCGCGGTGACCACGCCGCGTCACCAGGTCGACGTCGTCATCACCGAATGGGGCGCGGCAGAGCTCGCGGGGCGGACGGAACGCGAGCGTGCGGAGTTGCTCGTCGCGATCGCGCATCCGGCGGTGCGCGAGGCGCTCCGCGCCGGGGCGACCGACCTGTTGGAGGTTCCCGATGGCGAGTCTTGACAACGGCGTCGCTGGCCGCGTCTCGTCGGACGCGATGAGCGAGCCGATCGCGCCGCCCGGTCGGCACCTCCTCTTCCTCGAGGGACGGGCCTTGCTCGAGCTCGCCGCGACCCTGTCGGCCTATCCTTTTCTTCGCCGCGCGCCGCGCGGCGACGGCCATCCCGTGCTCGTCCTCCCGGGTTTCATGGCGAGCGACTTCTCGACCCGTGCCCTGCGCCGCTTCCTGGGAGACCTCGGCTACGCCGCGCACGGCTGGGAGGTCGGCCGCAACCTCGGTCCCTCGCCCGAGCTCGCCGCGCACATGGTCGAGCTCCTCCAGCGCATCCGGGGGCGCTACGGGCGGCGCGTGAGCCTCGTCGGCTGGAGCCTCGGCGGCATCTACGCGCGCGAGCTCGCCCGCCGGTTTCCCGACGACGTCCGGCAGGTGATCACGCTCGCCAGTCCCTTCCGTGACGTCGAGGCGACGAACGTGCCGCGGTTCCTGCGCGACGTGGCACGCCGCCGGCCGCTGCCCGACGAGGCGGACTACCGGCGGATCCTGCATGCGCCCCTTCCGATGCCGACCACGGCGATCTACAGCCGCAGTGATGGGATCGCCGCGTGGCAGAGCTGTCGACTCGACGAGGGACCGCTCAGCGAGAACATCGAAGTCGCGAGCAGCCACCTCGGGATCGGGCACCATCCGGTCGCGCTGCTCACGATCGCCGATCGGCTGACGCAGCCCGAAGGCGCGTGGAAGCGCTTCACGCCGCCGGCGCGGTGGCGCTGGCCGTTCGCCCCGCGTCTCGACACCGAGCCCGGCACGAGCTGACGCATGGCGGTCGATCCGGCGCTGCGCCTGACGGGCGAGGACCTGACGTTCTGGTGGGCCGATTCGCCGATGCAGCCGACCACCATGGCGATGCTGCTCGTGCTCGATCGCCCACCGGCGTGGAGCCGCTTGCGAGCGGCGGTCGAGCGGGCGTTGATCGCCGTGCCGCGCTTGCGACAGCGGGTGGTCGAGGCGCCGCTCGACGTGACGCTCCCGCACTGGGAGACCGATCCGACCTTCGACCTCGACTATCATCTCCGTCGCCACACGCTGAGCGGCGCCCACGACCTCGACGAGCTCTTTTGCGAGATCGCTCCGGCATACGAGACTCCGTTCGACCGCTCGCGGCCGCTCTGGGAGGCGCGGCTCTACGAGGGGCTGGGCGGCGGCCACTCGGCGCTCTTCTTCAAGCTCCACCATGCCGTCGCCGACGGCGTCGGCGGCAACGCCATCTTCGCCGCCATGAGCGACTGGGAGCGCGACCCGGGCGAGGAGCCTGATGCGGGGATGCCCGGGGCGCACAAAGGGCCGTGGGCGGCGTCCGCGCCGCTCGGCCGGCGCTTGGCGGAGGCGGTCCGTGATCGCGTCGCGCTCGATCTCGAGCGCGCGCGGGCATCGGCCAACGTGCTCGCCGACACCGTGATGCACCCGTCGCGCATCCCGCAGGCGCTCGCGGCGCTGCGCTCCCTCGCGCAGGTGTTCGCGTTCGACAGCCACTCGCCGCTCAAACGCCGGGGCGCGTTCGGGCGGGCGCGGCGGCTGGCCGGCATGGACCTGCCGTTCGAGGACGTGCGCCGCATCCGCCACGCCCTGCGCGGTACGATGATCGACGTGATCCTCTCGATCATGGCGGGGGCGATGGGGAAGTGGCATCGCGCACAGGGAATGGCGCAGGTCGTGGAGCTGATGACGCTCGTCCCCGTGAACCTCCGACGCCCCGAGGAGTGGGCCGAGAAGGCCAACGTCGGCAACGTCGCGACGGGACTCCTCGTGCCGCTCCCGATCGGGTTCGACGATCCGATCGCGACGTTCCACGAGGTGCGACGGCGCGTGGAGGAGAAGAAGGCCGACCCCGCAGCCGGCGCGACGCCCGCGCTCGCCGAGGTGCTCGCGGTGCTCGGCCGGCAGCTCGTCACCTGGATGGGCGAGGTCACGTTCGGCGCGGTCGACTTCATCGTGACGAACGTTCCCGGCATCCTCGCGACCCGGTACCTCGCCGGCACGGCGATCCTCGCCGCATACCCGTTCGCCCCCGTCGCGCTCAGGAGCCCGGCGAGCATCGCGCTCTACGGCTACCGCGATCGCCTCTTCATCGGGATCGATGCCGACGAGACGGTCATGCCGGACGTCGACGCGTTCCGGCTGATGATCGACGAGGCGTTCACGGAGCTGGCCGCGGCGGCGGGCGTGGCCCCGTCGACACATTGACGCGCCGGCCAAGCGCGCGTTAGAGCCCGCCTTCAGGTGATGCGATTCGCGCTCACGATCCTCGCGTTCGCGTTCGCGACTCCGGCGGCCGCGGCGACGTGTCGCGACGTCATCACGGCCGAGGCCGGGCGTCACGTCCAGGCCGCCGCCAAGACGCTCGCCACCTGCGCGCGCCGACACGTCGATTGCGACGCCGATCCCGCGTCCGCGGCGAAGCTCGCCAGCGCCGCGGCGCGCCTGCGATCGAAGGTCGCCGACGTCTGCTGCGGTGGCGACCTCACCTGCGGCACGCCCGACGACGTCGCGCTCGCCACCATCGGTTGGACGACGGGCTTCTGCCCGAACCTCGACCATCACGACTGCAACAACCTGATCGACTCTCCGGGCGACGTCGCGACGTGCCTCGTGTGCCTGGGTCGGGCCGCCGCCGAGGATCTGATCGCGCTCGCGGCGCCGCCGTCGAACCCCGCGCTGGCGCGCTGCACGGCCGCGCTCCCGAAGGCAGTCTCGAAGCTCGCCGTCTCGACGTCGAAGGCACTCGCCGCCTGCTGGGCCGCTCGCGGAGCCGGCGCGCACGCGAACCCGTGCCCGGTCCCCGGGGACGGACGCGCCGCGGCGGCGCTCGCGACCGCGAGCGCGCGTGCGGCGAAGGTCGTCTGCCGGGCGTGCGGCGGCGCCGACCATGCGTGCGGCGGCGGCGACGACGTGAGCCCGGCGACGCTCGGCCTCCCGTCCGTTTGCCCGGCGGTCACGGTCCCCGGCGGCGCGGCGTGCGGCGGCCCGGTGACGACGCTCGCGGACCTCGTCGCCTGCGCCGACTGCGTGGCGAGCCATGACGTCGAGTGCGCCGATCATGCGGCGGTCCCGGCGTTCGTCCCCTATCCGGGGGAATGCGCATCGCCCCCTGGCACGTGCGCCCCCGGCGTGGAGTGCACGAGCGCCGCCGACTGCCCAGCCGGCTACGCGTGCCTGGACAACGGCTCGGGCACGACGCGCTACTGCGTCGGGCCCACGTGCGCCGTCGACGGCGAGTGCGACGGTGGTGCGGTTTGCCTCCAGTACTGCACCTTCGCAGGCTGCGCGGCGCGCCGTTGCGTGTGCCCGGGCTTCGCCTGCGGCGCCGAGGAGGTATGCATCGACGACGGCGGGCTCGCCTGCCGGCAGCTCTGCACGGGGGATGCGGACTGTCCGCCGCCGCTCGGCGTCTGCGTCAACTCGACGTTCGCCTCGGGGCTCTGCATCGATTCGCACCCCTGTGATTAGGGCGAGCGCGCGCAGCGGGCAACGAAAAAGGTTGCCGGGGGCGTTCTCCCCGTGGGAGAACATCGCCAACCTGGAGGATCGATGTCGAAATCGTTTTCCACCGCGCTGCTCGGCCTGTCCCTCCTGCTGCCCGCAGGGACGATGGGCGCGACCATCCAGTTCACGCTGCCGGCACTCGACGCGACCCCGTCGACGTTCGGCTCGCTGCCCTTTCCGAACGACCTCTACTTCGATCAGGGCCAGCCGGGCGACGGCGACGGTACGCTGCTCGACAGCGGCGCGTCGATCGGCCTCGCCGCGCAGGTGATCCAGACCAACACCGGCTCGGTCGAGCAGGCGATGGACCTGGTGGACGGCTTCGGCACGACCTCCTCGATCTACTTCTTCTTCGACGGGCCGATCGTGACCGGCGCCCTGCCGCCGTCGCCGCGCCTCACGCCGTCGTTCTCCGATTCCGTCTTCTGCGCCGACGCGACCACGGGCGCGCTCGTGCCGATCGCGATCAAGCCGAACGCGGACTCGCGGATCTCGAACCTGCTCGCGGTGCTGCCGGTGCCCGGACGGCCGCTGGCCCCGAAGACGACGTACACGTGCGTCGTGAAGAGCGCGGTCGGCGATCCTTCGGCCGACTGGCTCTCGGTCCGCGACGGCGCCAGCGCCAATTCCGACGCCGACGCCATCTTCGACCCGGTCGTCGCGATGCTCGGCACGCATGGCGTCGCCGCGGCGTCGATCGCGGGCATGACGGTCTTCACGACCGAGTCGACGACCGCCGATCTCCTGACGATCCGCGACACCGTGCTGCCGTCGCTGCCGGTTCCCACCGCGGACTTCACGAGCCAGCCGAACCTGGTCTTCGCGGGCGACGCGCCCTTGCAGACGCTGCTCGGAAGCAACCCGCACGACCACGTCGGCACGATCGCGACCGGCTACTACGACGCCGCGCGTTTCCAGACCCACGATCCCGACGGCGACGGCCCGTTCGGCGACCTCCCCAACCCCAACGACGGCTTCAAGACCTGCGTCTTCCCGTGCGAGAACACCGACGAGCGCATCACGCGCGATCCCGGCGGGACGCCGGTCGTCGTCGACACGGCGCAGATCCCGTTCACCATCGTCGTCCCCAAGGGCTCGCCACCGCTCGGCGGCTGGCCGGTCATCATCCAGCAGCACGGGCTCGGCGGCCAGCGCGACACGGTGGTCGGGTTCGGCGAGGCCGACGCAGAGCGCGGCTTCGCCTCGATCGGCATCGACGCCGTCGCGCACGGCTACCGCTACTTCGACTGCAAGCCCGGCGCGCCGTGCTCGCAGGACCACGCGAACAACGTCGGCGGCACCGCGGTGCCCGACGGCTTCGTCGACGGCAACTACTTCGGCTTCAGCGTGAGCTTCCTCACCGTGCAGCTCGGCTTCTTCCAGGCCTTCCACAACTTCCTCGGCATCCGCGACAACTTCCGCCAGACGTACGTCGATCTCATGTCGCTCGTCCGGCTGCTGCACGGCCATTCGATCGACGCCGCGCTCGGCACCGTGCTCGACGACACGAAGATCTTCTACATGGGGCACTCGCTCGGCGGCCTCATGGGCTCGGGCTTCACGCCGCTCGAACCCGACTTGAAGGCCATTCTCTTGAACGCCACCGGTGGCGGGCTCAATACGCAGCTCTTCCTCAACTCGTCGATCGGCGCCGGCGCGCAGGCGCAGGTGAACGGCATCCTCGGCCTCGATCCGGCGAACGTGCCGGACCAGTTCAACCTCGCGGCGAACCTGACGCAGGCGATTCTCGATCCGGCCGACGGCCTCAACTCGGCGAGTCTGCTCCTGGCGCCGGCGCTCGGCAGCCCCCGCAACGTGATCCAGCTCGAGGACTACAGCGACGAGGTGGTGCCCAACCCCTCGAACGAGGCGCTCGCGGTCGCGAGCGGACTGCAGATCTTCGATCCGTTCGTGCTGAACCTCCACCAGAGCCCGTTCTCGCTGCCGGTGACGGCGACCGTCGGCACGATCCACGGCAACGCCGCGGGCGGCGCCACGGCTGCGCTCGTCCAGAACGGGCCCGCGACGCACGCGGCCAGCATCGGCACGGGACCCGGCACCCTCACCTTCGTGCCCGACTTCGCGCATCCCGAGGAGTACGCGTTGAACGGCGGCTTCCCCCCGCTCGACCGCCGCATCCGCGTGCCGAACGCAGGCGTCCTGCCGTCGGTGCTCGACTGGTTCGCCGACATCGTGGCGCACGGAACGCCGGGCACGTTCAGCTTCGGTGGCGAGCCGAACTACAATCCCGATCAGAACATCGACGTCCCCGCGGGCGCCTCCGTCAACACGTTCCTGGCACGCACGGTCAACGCCGGCGGCACCATGCCGTTCGGCGAGCCGACGCCCGACGTGACGCTCGCCTTCAGCACGAACGTCGTGGCCTCGCGCGTCACGGTCGGCCGCTCGATCCTCGGCACGACGACGCTCGCCGGCGACGCCGACGTGCCGCCGGGCGGCATCAGCAGCGTGGGAACGCTCGGGTTCCTCCCGTTCTTCGTGGTCGCGCAGCGCGCGATCCCGAGCGTCTTCTCCGCCGACCTGACGATCGCCTACACGACCACCGAGCTCGGCATCGCCGGCATCGCGCCCAACACCCCCGACGAGGCGGCGCTGACGATCGCCTCGTTCCAGAACGGCACCTGCATGGTGGGTGGCGCCGTGTGCTCGGACGACGGCGACTGCGGAGCCAACGGCCCGTGCGTGGGCGCCGGGTACACCGCGCTCCCGACCGTCGTCGACATGGCGACGCACACCGCGACGGCGAGCATCTCGAGCCTCACGACGTGGGCAGTGGTGCATCCTGCGGCGCTCGCCGGCGGGTTCCGGCCTCCGCTCGTGCCGGGCGGCGGCAGCGTCATGACCGACTGCCGCGCGGAGTGGCAGGTCCTCGATTCGACCAACGTGCCGTTCCTCGATCGCAGGGGACGGCCGAACCGGACGCAGACCTGCCGCGACGGCGATCCCGCCTGCGACGCCGACCGCACCGCCGACGGCGTCTGCACCTTCAAGGTCGGCATCTGCTTCGACCAGGTCGACCCGCGGCTGCCCGCCTGCTCGGCGAGCGGGACGACGGGGTACGTCGTCTCCAAGCCGACGCCGGTGGCGGCCGACGCGACCGACGCGGCGAACGCCCAGGCGCTCGTCACCGGACTGGTGGCGCTCGGCGGCACGGCCGGCGGCCCGAAGGCGAACGACGTCCACTTCACGACGCCGCTCGCGGCGCCGACCTGCACGCAGCTGGCGTCGCTCGACGTGCCGCTGCGTCAGGGGCTCAAGGCGTCGCGGAAGCTGAAGGGTTGCGCGGAGCTCGGGCGCTGCACCGACAAGGACAGCCTCACGCTGCGCTGCACACCGTAGGAATCGATCAGTCCGCGACGCGCTCGATGTCCACCGACACCTTCGCGGTGTGGGTCGGGCCGCCGCCGAAGATGATGCCCTTCATGGGCGTCACGTCGGAATATTCCCGGCCCCACGCGGTCGTGATGTGGCGCTCGACCACCAGCTGGTCGTTGGTCGGATCGAAGTTCAGCCAGCCGGCGTCGGGATCGTAGACCGCGAACCAGGCGTGCGAGGCGTCGGCGCCGGCCAGCCGCTCTTTGCCGGGCGGCGGGACGGTCTCGATGTAGCCCGAGACGTAGCTCGCGGCGAGGCCGACCGAGCGCAGGCACGCGATCCCGAGGTGCGCGAAATCCTGACACACGCCGCGCCGCTCCTCGAACGCTTCGGCGAGCGGCGTCGCGATGGTCGTCACGCCTGGCTCGTAGGCGAAGTTGCGATGGATGCGCGACGTGAGATCACGCACCGCGTCCAGGAGCGGCCGTCCCGCCGGGAAGGATTCGCGTGCCCAGGCCGCGATCGCCGGCGTGGCCGCCGCCATCGGCGAGTCGAGGAGGTATTGGCGTACGTCGAGCCCGGCCGGCGTGTCGTCCGTCGCCGTGCGCGCCGCCGCGTCCTCCCACGTCGCGCGCGACAGCTCGGGATGCGCGGCACCATCCTTGCGCTCGACCTGGCTGCGCGCCGTCACCACGAGCCGCGGATGGGCCGACTGCACGGCGAAGTACACGACCGGGTTGCCGAAGAAGTCCTCGCGCCGCGAGAGCACGTCCGGCCGGGGCTCGATCTCCAGGTGGTGCTCGTGCACGCGCTGCGCGGCGGTCGACCGTGGCGTCAGGTGCGTCTCGTTGTGGCAGAGCGTCACCGGCTCGGCGTAGACGTACTCGGTGCGGTGCACCACGCGGTACTTCATCGCCCCGAGCCTCCGGTCATGCGGGCGAGGTGCTGGGGGCCCTGCACGTCGTGGAAGTAGTGGCGCGTGAGCACGTCGGAGGCCTGCGCCAGGAGCGTCGTGACGCGCGCGAGAAGCGCGTCGAGCCCGTGCCGCGCGTCGCCGCCGTTGTCGTAGCCCGAGAGGCGGCCGAGATCGGCCAGGCGAAGGCTCGTCGTCGCGTCGAGGACGAGGCGCTCCTCTTCGCTCAGCTCGACCCGTCCGTCCTCGTGCGCGAGCTCCGTGATGGCGTGTTGGATCTGGCGGAGCTGGAAGCCGAGCGAGCGCGGGTTCGTCTCGTCGAGGAGCAGGAGGGCGAGCACGGGCTCGATCTGCGGCTGCTCGTGGAAGGTGCGGCGATACGCCATGAGGCTCTCGGACGCCCGCAGGACGGCGTCCAGGAGCTGCACCTCGACGTGCGGCTCGTGCCGCGACGTGACGGTGGCGCGCAGGAGCGCTGCGAGGGTCATGGCGCGCTCCACCCGCCGGCCCGTGTCGAGGAACAGCCAGGCCTGGCCCCGCAGCATGCTCTCGTCGGCGAGCGCGAACATGGCGACGAGGTCGGTCACGAGCGCGTCGAGCTCGTCCTCGAGCTCGTTCGCCGCCTCCTGCGGGCGGCCCTGGAGGCGCTCCAGGCGCGCCCGCACGTCGTTCAGGACCCGCCAGGTGTCGCCGGAGAGGCGATCGCGGACGGCGTAGGCGGCGGCCAGGATCGCCTGCACGTCGAACGCGACCGATCCCGCGCGCCCGCCGTCCAGCACGACCGAGAGCAGCTCGGCGATCGGTGTGGCGCGCCGCTCGGCGTCGCCCAGGAACCCCGGATGGGTGGCCGTCACCTGCGTCACGGCATCGAGGATGGTGTCGAGGCACAGGCGGTCGGGGCCCTCGAGCTCGACGGCGTTGCGGTGAGCGCGCAGCGCGGCTCGCACGATGCGGATCGCCTGCTCGGCGCGCTCGGCGTAGCGACCGAGCCAGAAGAGGTTGTCGGCCGCGCCGCCGGGCAGGGCGGGCTGCGTGCCCGACGTCGCCGGCGCGCGCGACGCACCGGAGAGCAGGCTCACCTGCTTCTCGGGCTCGGTGGCGAGGATCCACGTGTCCTTCGAGAGGCCACCCGCCTGGTTCGAGAGCAGGAAGCTCTGCGGTGAGGCGCCGATGCGCGTGAGCGCGCCGGGCATGACGACGTAGCCGTCCTCGCGCGCGACCAGGAAGGTGCGGATGAGGGCCTGGCGTCCTTCGAGCCCCGACTCGACCACCGCCGGCACCGACGACGGCCGGAGCTGCTCCTGGCCCACGTACCATTGCGGTCGCGCGCGGATGCGCTCGGCGAGGACACGCTGCTCGGCGTGCGAGAGCAGGCCGCCCAGCACCGGGATGCTGCGCGGCTGGCGGTAGATCGAGCGCACGACCAGGCGGTCCAGGTTCGCGAGCACGTGCTCGCGACCGTGCGGATCGCCGCACCACCAGGTGGGCACGGACGGGAGCTGCAGCTCGCCGCCGAAGAAGTGCTTGGCGATCGCCGGCAGGAAGGCGTTCAGGGCCGGGTTCTCGAGCACGCTCGCGCCGAGCGGGTTCGCGACCGCGACCGTCCCGCGCCGCACGGCCTCGGTGAGGCCGGGGATCCCGAGCCGCGACTCGGGATACAGCTCGAGCGGATCGCAGTAGTGGTCGTCGACCCGGCGCAGGATCACGTCGACGGGCTCGAGCCGCCGCATGGCGCGCAGCCACACCTGGCCGTCGCGCACGGTGAGATCGGCGCCGCGCGCGAGCGTGTAGCCGAGGTAGCTCGCCAGGTACGTGTGCTCGAAGTACGCTTCGTTGAGGGGGCCGGGCGTGAGCAGCACGACGCGCGGCTCGGTGTGCTTGCGCGGCGAGATGGACGCCAGGCTCGCGCGCAGGTTCTGGAAGAAGAGCGAGAGCCGGTGCACGTGCGAGTCGCGGTACAGGCTCGGCAGCACGCGGCTCATGACGACCCGGTTCTCGAGCGCGTAGCCTGCGCCCGACGGCGCCTGCGTGCGATCGGAGAGCACGCGCACCCGGCCGTCGGGTCCGCGCGCCACGTCGGCGGCGTAGAAGATCAGCGAGTGCGGGCCCGCCGTGCGCATCGGGTGGCAGGGTCGCAGGAAGCCGCCGTGCGCATAGACGAGCTCGAGCGGCAGGAAGCCCTTCTTGATCAGGTCCTGCGGCCCGTAGATGTCGCGCAGGATCAGGTTCAGCAGCTCGGCGCGCTGCATGAGACCCCACTCGATCTCGCGCCACTCGTCGCTCGAGAGGAGCATCGGGATCGGGTCGAGCTGCCACGGGCGCTCCAGCCCCTGCGGGTCGCCGTAGACGTTGTAGGTGGCGCCGCTCTCGCGCAGCAGGCGCCGGGTCTCGCGCCAGCGGTCGTGGAGGGCGGGGAGGCCGAGGGTGCCGAGGGCCTCGGCGACGTAGCGCCAGTGCGGGCGCACCTCGCCGTCGGGGCCGACCATCTCGTCGTAGACCCCCGGCCGGGCGCGGTACCCGGCCACCAGATGGGGGTCGGGCGCTGAGGCCAGCGAATCCATGGGCGCCGTCGATGGATACGATACCGGAGCCCGACTTTCGAGCGTAGGCGTCATGCAGGTGCGGTGAGATCGAGCACGTGCCCTGGCACCATCTCCTCGGGCGGCACGGTCATGGGGCCCTGGCCGCTGCCCTCGGGCTCGAAGCTGCCCGTGCGCGGGCGCTGCCAGACCAGCGGGGATGGCGTGGGGCGGGGAGGGCGGCCGCGCTCGCCGTCCCCGCGCTCGACGACGACCGGCGGCTGCGCCGCCGGTCCCGCCAGGGTCGGACGCGCCGGAAAGAAGCGGCACCCGCCGATCGCGCGTCCGCTCCACGTGTCGATCAGGTCGAAGACGAGGACGCCGACGGCGAACGTCGTCGGATGCAGGGTCGCGGGCGCATTCCAGGCCTTGTAGCGGACGCCCGCGATCCACTCGCCCTGCACGCCGGTCGGACGCAGCGGGACGCGCCGGCCGTTGCAGACGAGCGCATACCGCGACGGCGGCAGCCCGGTCGCCCGCACCTCGAGCCGCTCGTTCGCCGAGTCGACGAAGCGCGCGACGCCGGCGCCCGTGGTCTCCTCGGCGAGGACCGGCCACGGCTCGTGTGCGAGCCGCAGCTCGAGCGCCACGTCGCCCAGGCACACGCCGCCGACGACGGGGAAGTGGAAGGCGAGCAGCGGCGCGAACCACTCGGGCTGCAGCGGATAGCCCGCCTCGTCGAGGTCGCGCAGCACCGCCACCAGGTCGTCCCAGAGTAGCGACGGGAGCAGGAACCGGTCGTGCAGGGCGGGCCCCCAGCGCCGGAGGTCTTGCGGGCGCGGATCGTGCGCGAAGCGGGCGACCAGCGCCATCACGAGCAGCGACTGCAGCGCGGCCAGGCGCGCGTGCGGCGGCGTCTCGAAGCTCCGCAGGACCAACTGGCCGAGCCGGCGCGTCGCGCGCGCAGGATCGAAGAGCGCGTCGGTGCGGATCTCGGCGCGCCGCAGGTCGCCCGCCGGATCGGCGAGCAGGTGGCGCAGCAGGCGGTCTGGAATCCAGGGCAGCGCGTTCTCGCCCCGCGGCATGCGTTCGAGGGCGAGCGCGAGCTCGAAGAGCGCATCGTCCCGGCCCTCGTCGGGTCGCGGCGCGCGGCCGCCGGGACCTACGAACCGCGTGGCGAAGAAGTAGGAGAGGCTCGGATGACGCTGCCAGCACGTGACCAGCGCCCGCAGGATCTCCGGGCGGCGATGAAGCGGGCTCTCGTCGGGCGTCGTCCCGCCGAGCACGACGCCGGCTCCCGCGCCGACCGGCTCGCGGGCGCCGTTCGCGAGCGCGCGCTCGGCATGGAGGCCCAGCTCCGCGGCCTCGTCGTACGCGGTGTCCAGCAGCGCCGCGTGCTCCTCGAAGCTCGCGGTCGACGGCAGCGTCACGCGCAGCACGCCGGCGTCGGGCTCGACCACGACGCGCCGCAGGCGCGGGTCCTCGGCCGGCTCGTAGCCCTCGAGCGCGACCGGGACGCCGATCGCATGCGCAGCGCTCTCGATCGCGCGCGTGAGGTCCAGGTAGTGCTCGACCCGCGGCAGAGGCGGCAGGAAGACGTGGAGCAGCCCGTCGCGCACCTCGATGCAGAGCGCCGTGCGCGGCACCGAGGCATCGTCGTGGGCCGGGAGGCTCTCGAGCGGGAGCCGGAAGCCCATCGGCAGCGTCCCGGGCAGGAGATGGAGCCGCCGGCGGCGGAAGCGCCAGACGCCACTTCGCCAGCGATCTTCGGTGTCGTCGTGCTCGAGCGGCAGCGCGTACCCGGCGGGCGTGCCCGCTTCTGCGAGCCGATCGGCGAGCTCGCGCCGCCGTTCCGGATCGCGCAGGTCTTCGAGCGGAGGCGGGGCGACGGTGCCGCTCCCGCTGCCGCTTCCGCTGCGCGATAGACGATGGAGCGAATCCTCGTAGGCGGGCATCACGCACGCGGGCGCCACGCCGAGCGCGCGCGCGAGGGCGTGGGCCGCCTCCTCGGCCGCGGCGACGGTGATCTGGCTCGCCGGCGACTGGGCCAGCAACGACGGATCGCGCCAGAGCGGCTGCCCGTCGGCGCGCCACAGCGACGTGAGCCGCCACCGCAACGACGGCTCGCCGACGTACCACTCGCCGTACCCCGTCTGCACGAGCGCGCCGGGCCCGAGGCGTGCGCCGAGGGCGCGCAGCAGCGCGCCGCCCGCCCGGCGCTTTGCGTCGCCCAGTACGCCGGTGCTCCACTCGATCGACCCCGCCTCGATCGCCGACGTGAACGCCACCTCGCGGCCGACCGCGAGCGACACGCCGGCGGCGCCGAGGTCGGCGTCGACCTTCGCGCCGAGCGCACGGACATACGCCCACGTGTCGTCGCCCCACGGCCACGACGGCTCGTCCGGCGCGAGGAGGGCGAGGGTGATCGCATCACGTACGGTCTCGTCGCTGGCTTCGCGAAACCCGACCAGCGGCTGCGCCCGCAGCGGCTCGGGCGCGCAGGCGAGCGGGACCCAGGCCTCGGTCGTGAAGAGGCCGGCGCTGGGATCGATCCCGATCCAGCCCGCGCCCGGGAGATAGACCTCGCTCCACGCGTGCACGCTCGCCGCGTCGTCCGCGATCCGGTAGCCGCTCGTGAAGCGCGCCGCGAGGCCGAGCGCACGGTAGGCGAGGGTCAGCAGCCAGGCGAGCTCCGGCGGCGTCCCGGCGAAGCGCTCGCGCATCTTCGTGGCGACGTCGTGGACCCGCTCGACGACGTAGCGTGGCGTGCGCTCGAGCGCGGCGAGCCAGGCGGTCAGCTCGGCGCCCATGTCCTCGACGCGGAGGTAGGGCTCGAGCTCCTTGTGGAGCTGCGGCTCGTAGTCGAACGGATGCCGTGTCGCGCTCTCGTCGACGAGGAAGTCGAGCGGGTTCGTCTCGGTCAGATCGGCGACGAGGGCGACGTCGATCGCGAGCTGCGTCACCGGCTCGGGCAGGTCGAGCCGCGCGACGTGGTTCTCGAACGGATCGCGGAGCCAGTTGAGGAAGTGCGGCTCGGTGCGGACGCGCATCGAGTACGCCGTCGTCCGGGCGCGCGCGTGCGGCGCCGGACGGAGCCGCAGCCAGTGCGTCGAGAGCTGCACGGGCCGCGCGAAGCGCTGCTCGATCGTGTGCGTGAGGGCGATCCGGCGGGTCATGACGGCGGCAGCCTGCGCAGGTCGAGGGTGCAGGGATGCTCGGGATCGGGACGCTCGGGCGCCGGTTCCCACGTCGTGGCGCGACTCCCGCGTGCCACGTGCGCGTCCAGGCGCTCGGCCCACGCCGGCGGCGAGAACGCGCCCGGCGTGTGACCCCACGCCCAGAAGCGCGAGATTCGCCGCGTCTCGGCTTCGTAGGCGTTCACGGGGAACGCCTCGTAGGCGAGCCCGCCCGGATGAGTCACGTGGTAGACGCAGCCTCCGACCGCGCGCCCGAGGCGGCGATCGACCAGGTCGATCACGAGCGGGGCGTGCACGGGCACGGTCGGGTGCAGGCCGAAGGGCGACGGCCACGCCTTGTAGCGCAGCCCCGCGACGTACTCGCCGGCGGGGCCCGTCGCTCGCAGGGGCACGCGCCGGCCGTTGCACGCCAGGAGGAAGCGTTCCGGATCGAAGCCGCGGCACGATACCTGGAGGCGCTCGATCGCGGAGTCGACGGCGCGCGCCTGGCGCTGCGCGGCGGTCTCCTCGCCGAGCACGGGCCAGGGTTCGAGCGCCATCCGCAGCTCCAGCTCGACGCCCTCGTAGGCGGCGCGGCCGTAGAGCGGGAAGCGGAACTCGAAGAAGGGCGCGAACCACTCGCTGCGGAACGGGTAGCCGGCGCCGGCGAGCTCGTCCACGACCGACGTCATGTCGGCCCACACGTAGTGCGGCAGCAGGAAGCGATCGTGGAGCGCCGTGCCCCAGCGCACGAGCGGATGCCGGTACGGCTCCTTCCAGAAGCGCGCGACGAGGGTGCGCAGGAGCAGCATCTGCGCGAGGCTCATGCGGGCGTGCGGCGGCATCTCGAAGGCGCGCAGCTCGACGAGGCCCTGGCGACCCGACGGTCCGTCGGCCGACCACAGCTTGTCGATGCTGAACTCGGTGCGGTGCGTGTTGCCGGTCGGATCGGCGAGGAAGCTCCGCAGCGCGCGGTCGACGACCCACGGCGTCCCCGCGCGCTCGATCTCGGCGAGGCTCCGCTCGAGCTCGTCCAGGCATGCGCTCCCGCCCTCGTCGACGCGCGGGGCCTGCGAGGTGGGGCCGATGAAGAGACCCGAGAAGAGGTAGGAGAGCGCCGGGTGGTGCTGCCAGTACGTGATGAGCGAGCGCAGGAGATCGGGACGGCGCAGGAACGGGCTGTCGGCGGGCGTGGCGCCGCCGAGCGTCACATGGTTCCCGCCTCCCGTGCCGGTGTGGCGGCCGTCGAGCATGAACTTCTCGGTGCCGAGGCGCGACGCGCGCGCGGTCGCGTACAGCAGCACGGTGTCGCGCTCGAGCTCGTCCCACGTCGTCGCGGGATGGACGTTCACCTCGATCACGCCGGGATCGGGCGTCACCTTGATCGTACGCAGCGCCGGCGAGCGCGGCGGCTCGTAGCCCTCGACGAGGACGGGCATTCCGAGCTCCGCCGCCGTCGCCTCGATCGCGGCGAGGAGCGCCGCGTACGTGTCGAGCGCATCGAGCGGTGGCATGAAGGCGTAGAGCCGTCCGCCGCGTGGCTCGAGACAGAGGGCAGTCGGTGGCACGCCGATCCAGCTTCGTCGTCGCCGCCTCGCGTCTCCGGGCGGCAGCGGCGCGCTGCCGGCCCCCGGCACCGGCGCGCCGGCGACCGGCTCCTCGTGCTCGACCTCCGCGGCGCCGGGGAAGTGCGACACGGGAAGGCGCAGCCCCATCGCCGAGCTGCCCGGCGCCAGGTGAATCGGACCGGGCGGCAGCCGGCCCGACGCCCATGTGCCGTGGACCGCATCCCACGCGAGCGGCAGGACCCAGCCGACCGCCTGGTCGAGGCCGCGCGCCAGCGCCACGCTGCAGTCGTCGCGGAACTGCGGCGCCCACGGGATCGCGAGAACGTCGAGGTCGATCGGGCGGCTCGCTTCCCGCCAGAGGTAGTGCGCCCAGTCCTCGAACGCGGGCACGAGACCGCCGGCGCCCACGCCGAGCCGCTCGGCGAGACGGCGGCCGAAGCGCTGTGCGGCGCCCGCGTCGACGCCGTAGTCGCGCGCTTCGTCGGCGACGAGCGTCGCGTCGTGCCAGAGCGGACGCCCGTCGGTGCGCCAATGACAGCCGAGCGCCCAGCGGGGCAGGGGCTCGGCCGGATACCACTTGCCCTCGCCGAAGTGCAGGAGCCCGCCGGGCGCGAAGGCCTCGCGCAGGCCGCGCAGCAGCACACCGGCACGCTCGCGCTTGGCGACACCGAGCGCCTCCGTGTTCCATTCCGCGCCGTCCATGTCGTCGATCGAGACGAAGGTGGGCTCGCCGCCGAGCGTGAGACGCACGTCGAGCGCCGCCAGCTCGGCGTCGACGGCGCGCCCGAGCGCGCCGATCTCGGCCCACTGCGCGTCGGCATACGGCCTGGTCACGCGCGGATCCTCGTGCACGCGCCGGACGACGTTGCGGTGGTGGAACTCGACCTCGCACTCGTCGATGGCGCCGGTGATGGGCGCCGCGCTCACGGGATCGGGCGTGCAGGCGAGGGGGATGTGCCCCTCGCCTGCGAACAGGCCCGAGGTCGGATCGAGCCCGATCCAGCCCGCGCCGGGAACGTACACCTCGGTCCACGCGTGGAGGTCCGTGAAGTCCTGCTCCGGACCGGACGGGCCGTCGAGCGACTTCTGGTCCGGCGCCAGCTGGATCAGGTAGCCGGAGACGAACCGAGCCGCGAGCCCGAGATGGCGCAGGACCTGCACCAGCAGCCACGCCGAGTCGCGACACGACCCGATCCGTCGCTCGAGCGTCTGCTCGCAGGTCTGCACCCCGGGGTCGAGGCGGATCGAATAGTCGACTGCGCGGTGGAGCTGCTGGTTCACGGCGACCAGGAACTCGACCGTCCGCCGGCGCCGCCGCGACACGTCGGCGAGGAACGCCGCGAGGCGCGCCCCGCGCTCGCCGATCTCGCAGTAGGGAACGAGCTCGCGCGCGAGCAGGCTGTCGTAGCGAAACGGGTACTGCTCGGCGTACGCCTCCACGAAGAAGTCGAACGGATTGATGATCGTCATCTCCGCGACGAGATCGACGGTCACGGTGAGCGTGCGCATCGGCTCCGGGAAGACGACGCGCGCGAGCAGGTTCCCGAACGGATCCTCCTGCCAGTAGACGCGGTGCGGCCCGCCGCCGATCGTGAGGCGGTAGTCGTGCACGGGCGTGCGGGTGTGCGGCGCGGGGCGCAGCCGGACGAGGTGCGGCCCGTGCGCGACCGGCCGATCGTACCGGTAGCCGGTCGTGTGCTCGATGCCGACGTGGATCGCCACGTCAGGCGCTCTGCGCCTGCACCTGGAGCTGCGCGGGCTGGTCGAGGGTGAACCACGTCGCCCTGATCTGGTCGTGGACGTCGCCGAGGTCGCTCTGCACCTCGTCGATCAGGCGGTGGAGCCCGTCGAGGCTCATGGTACGGACGTCGGCGTCGGCGACCCGCGCCTGCACGCGCGCGAGGCTCTGCAGCGCGGCGGCGTTGCGCCGGAACGTCGCGAGCGACGCCGCGCTCGCCGCCAGCGTGTGGCAGACCGCGCGCGGGAACTGCGGATCCTTGAGGAGGAAGCGGACCACCTCCTCGGCCACGACGCGGTTGCGCACGTTCTGGCGATACATCTGGTAGGCCGACAGGCTCTTCAGCACGTTCACCCACAGGATGCTGTCGTACTCGCCGGGCTCGGCCTTGCGCGGCATCAGGATGAACACCGCGCTGTCGACGATGCGCGTCGTCATGTCGGCGCGCTCGAGGTTGCGCCCGATGCACACGAACTCGTACGCGGGCCCCTGACTCATGGTGCCGGCGAGCAGCCCGGCGATCTGCTGGCAGCGGAAGATGACGTTCTTCAGGAAGAAGAAGCGGTGCTTGCGGCCGACCGCCTTCTCGACGTTCGCGCGCGCGTAGAGGTAGAGCTCGTTCGCATGCTCCCAGGCCTCGGTCGGCAGTACGTCGCGGGTCGTGCGGACGTTCTCGCGCGCCATCGCGAGCGAGCTCATGATCGAGCCGGCGTGGTCCGGATCGGCGACCAGGAACTCGATCGTGCTGCGCTCGTCGTAGCGGCTGTACGACTGTTCGAACAGGGCGTTGGTGCCGGTGATGTCGACCAGGTGCTTCCAGCCGGGCTCGACGCCGACCGGCAGGTCCATCACCTGCGTCGTGTAGGCGTTCACGAGCCGCGCCGTGCTCTCGGCGCGCTCCAGGTAGCGCCCCATCCAGTAGACCCGCTCGGCGACGCGCGACAGCATCAGATCTCGCCCTCGATGACCCAGGTGTCCTTGCTGCCGCCACCCTGCGAGGAGTTGACGACCGTCGAGCCGCGGCGGAGCGCGACGCGCGTGAGGCCGCCCGGCGTCACGTACATGCGCTCGCCCTGCAGGATGAACGGGCGGAGGTCGACGTGCCGGGGCTCGACGTGGTCCTCGACCACCGTCGGGACGGTCGAGAGCTTCACAAGCGGCTGCGCGATGTAGTTGCGAGGGTCGGCCTCGATGCGCGCCGCGAACTCCGCGTGCACGGCCGCGCTCGCGGCGGGGCCGATCAGCATGCCGTAGCCGCCCGACTCGTTGGCCGGCTTCACGACCAGCTCGGGCAGGTGCTCGAGCACGTACTGCCGGTCGTCGTCGTACAGGCACACGTACGTCGGGACGTTCGGCAGGATCGGCTCCTCGGCGAGGTAGTACTTGATGATCTTCGGCACGAACGCGTAGACGACCTTGTCGTCGGCGACGCCGGCGCCCGGCGCGTTCGCGAGCCCGACGTTGCCCTTGCGCCAGGCGCGCATGAGCCCCCGCACGCCGAGCGCGGAATCGGGATTGAAGGCCTCCGGGTCGAGGAAGAGGTCGTCGATGCGCCGGTAGATCACGTCGACGCGTTGCAGGCCGTCGATGGTGCGCATGTAGACGCAGTCGTCGTCGCCGACGACCAGATCGGAGCCCTCCACCAGCTCGGCGCCCATCTGCTGGGCGAGGAAGCAGTGCTCGAAGTAGGCCGAGTTGTAGATCCCGGGCGTGAGGACCACGACCTCGGGGAAGTCGCCGGGCCGCGGGGAGATCGATCCCAGCATGTCGAAGAGCTGGTTCGGGTAGTCGGCGACCGGCAGGATGCTCGACTCGGCGAACAGCTCGCCGAAGACGCGCTTGGTGAGGATGCGGTTCTCGAGCATGTACGACACGCCCGACGGCACGCGCAGGTTGTCCTCGAGCACGTAGAAGTCGCCGTGGTGGTCGCGGATCAGGTCCGAGCCGCAGATGTTGGCCCAGGCGCCGAAGGGCGGCCGGATGCCGATGCACTGCGGGCGGAAGTTCTTCGAGCCGGCCAGCAGCTCGGCCGGGAAGACCCCGTCGTGCACGATCTTCTGGTCGCCGTAGAGGTCGCCGATGAAGAGGTTGAGCGCTCGCAGGCGCTGGCGGAGCCCCGCCTCGGTGTGGGCCCACTCGCGGGCGGAGATGATGCGCGGGATGATGTCGAACGGCCACGCGCGGTCGATGTTGGAGCCCTCGCTGTAGACCGTGAACGTGATCCCCATCTCCTCGATGGCGGCCTCGGCGGCCTCCTGGCGTGACCGGATCTCCTCGGTGCTGAGCGACGCGAGGTGGCGCGCGACCACCCGCCCGACGTCCCGGGGACGTCCGGGGCCGGTCATCATGTCGTCGTAGAAGCCGTTCGGGTCGTACGACTCCCAGTCGATCGTCATCGTGCGTCCGGTGGGTTGCGGCAGCGAGGTCACCAACTTGCCGGCAAGCCCCGTGCCAGCCCCTCGGCCCACGCCCGAGCGCGACATCGGCCGGAATCACCCGACCCGGTGCATGAAGCGCGCGCACCCCTGCCTCGAACGCGGGCACGCACCGCGCCCGCGGGGAGGGGAGGAGGCCCGGGCCCGGTTGCCCCGCCCCGCCGTGCATAGCCGCGAGGATCTGCTACTGTCCCCCCGATGGCTGACGCCGACGATGTCGACCTCAAGATGGATTCGGCCGAGCTCTATCGGGAGGAGATCTTCACCGACCGCAAGATCGGCACGATCCGCCAGCTGATCCCCGTGAAGAGCGACGGCTCACCCGACCCCAGCCGTACCGTCCTCTTCGCCGGCCAGACGCAGATCCTGACCGCCGGCGGCATGCTCCCCTTGAGCTTCGAGATCGCCGCCAACAACCTCGCCGAAGCCGTCCAGGCCTTCGGCGCCGCCGCCAAGCTCGCCCTGGAGGATACCGTGCGCGAGCTCCAGGAGCTCCGCCGCCAGGCCGCGTCCCAACTGGTCATCCCCGAACCCGGCGCCGCCGCCTCGATCCTCTCAGGCCCAGGACCCGCCGGCCGCGGCAAGATCCTTCGGTAGCGCCAAACCCATCCAGCGTCGCGGCGACCCGCGAGGCGCCAGCGAGCGGGACCCGCGGACCCACCCCCGACCCCCGCGACCTACGACGTCACCGGGATCGACAGCGACCAGCACACGATCCAGCTCGCGAACCCCACCAGCAGCGGAATCGTCAGGTTGTCGTCGATCCGTAGCGGCAGCATCTCGAGGACGGCGCCGGCGAGGCCGATCGCCAGCGCCGCCGCGGCGATGGACGTCGCGGGCGCTTCGGTCATCGTCGAGAGCGCGACCACCGCGACCACGAACGTCGCGCCGAGAAACGCGAGCGATCCTTCGATCGTCTTGTCCGCGACCAGGTGCCGCCGTCCCCACGTGATGCCGACCACCGCCGAGAGCGGGTCGCTGATGGCGAGCGTGTAGATCGCGATCAAGGCGATCACCTTCGGGAAGGTGAGGATCGTGAGGAGCACCGCGATCGCGTACGGGATCATCGCCGACTCCTTCAGCTGCTCCTCGGCGCGGAAGAAGGCGGCGTTCACCTGCGGGATCTTCTGCACCAGCTCGGGGTAGTGGATCCGCACGCGGTCGACGATGTACGCCACGCACGCGATCACGCCGAAGATGTGCACCACCTGCTCGTGGGTGAAGAGCCACGCGTAGGCCGTCGCGATCGCGACGCCGTTCGCCATGTGGATCGAGCGTCGCCCGAGGTGAATGTCCTTGCGCGTCGCCGACGCCGTCATGGTGTGCCACGGGTTATCCGCCGCGTACGACGTCGCACAAGGGCCGGGGCGTACACCTTGCGCCGTCGTCACTCCTCCGATACTCTGCATCTCGAGCCCGTTTTGAGCCCCGCAGCGCGTTCCGTGCAGGGGCCGTGTCCCTCCCCCACGTGTGCTCGGCGCGGACTCCGGAAGGAGAATCGTGCATGGCCACGGACGACGCCGATGACCTCGTGGCGTTTCGCAACGTCAGAGTCGTCAGCTCCACTTCCCCAGCGCTGTTCTGCGCAATCGGGGGCAAGCGTGTCTGGCTTCCACGCCGGCACATCAGCGGTCGCCTCTGGAGCAGGGGCGATTGTGGCGATCTGCTGATCCGGCGCTGGGTCGCGGTCGACCGCCACCTGCTGGACCCAGGCGAGCCGTCGGTCCCGCGACCGTCGCGGCTGAGTCCGCTGCGGTTGCTGCAGCGGGCGCGGGAGACGGGTCTTGGCAACTAAGGGCAGCGCATTTCGCGCCGAGGCCAACGTCTCGTTGCGGACCGTGTGCGCGGGGTGCGGCAAGTCCATCCCGACGGAGGTCGGGCACGCGCATCCACTCGATCAGGAGGTGCGGCGCGAGACCTGGGGACTCGTCGGCCACGAGGGCGGTCGGCGAACGGTGTTCGCGACCTGTGACGCCTGCCGCGGGGCCGGGTGGCGGCCGCCCGACTTCGAACAGGTGGAGTAGGATGCGAAACGGCTTGCGCCAGGTCCTGGGACACCACTGGAGACGGCTGCGACGCCGGGTGTTCGGTTCGGTCGTTGCTAAGAAGGAGCACGACGGTGAGAGTCGCGTTGCGGCGCGCGCCCGCTTCTGGGCCGAGCTACGCGAGGGGCAGCGCGAGGCCGAGGCCCGCTGTTCACGGCAGCAGCTCTGATTCGCCCCGCGCGCCCATGCTGAGGAGCACCCTGGCGGCGCCGAGCCCGGAGCTCGAGCCGCCGATCCGCGACGAGCTCCTCGGCGTCGAGCGCCTCGAGCAGCAAGCCGAGAGCCTCGCTGCCGAGCCCACCTCCGCCGCCGCCCCGAAGGCCCCGGCGCTGTCGTCACGGCTTCGCGACAACGGGCGGGTCCTGCTGCGGTGCTACCGGATGATCGCCGAGGTCATCCGCAACGAGGGTGCGATCACTCCGGCCGCGGAATGGTTCGTCGACAACTTCCACATCGTCGACGAGGGGCTTCGGGACGTTCGCAACGATCTGCCCGAGGGCTTCTACCGCCAGCTCCCCAAACTGGCCGGTGGTCCGTCGGCAGGTCAGCCACGCGTGTTCGCTCTCGCATGGTCGTTCGTCGCGCATACCGACAGTCACGTCGACCCCGAGACGCTTCGCCGCTTCGTCACCGCGTTCCAGCGCGTCGAGCCGCTGACCATCGGCGAGCTCTGGGCTGTCCCCATCGCGCTGCGCATGGTGCTGCTCGAGAACCTCCGGCGTCTGGCAGAGCACATGGTGAAGAGCCGGGCCGCCCGCCAGGAGGCCGACGCCCTCGCCGACGATCTCCTCGGAACGGGCGGCCACGCGACCGACCCGACGGCCTTCCGGCGTGTCGAGGACCAACCCCTGCCGACGGCGTTCACGGTCGAGCTCGTCCAGCGGCTGCGGAATCAGGACCCCGAGCTGACGCCGGCGCTCGCCTGGCTGAACGAGCGCTTGTCGGCGGGCGGGACGTCGGCCGACGAGGTCGTTCGCGGCGAGCACCAGATTCAAGGAGCGATGAACGTCACGGTGCGCAACGTCATCACCAGCATGCGCACGATGTCGACGTTCGATTGGACCGAGTTCTTCGAGCGCGTCAGCCTGGTCGACGAGGCGCTCCGCGCCGCCAGCGACTACGCGGCCATGGACTTCGCGACCCGGGACGCGTACCGGCACGCGATCGAGGATCTCTCGCGCGGCTCGGATCGTCCCGAGCTCGAGGTCGCGCGCGGCGCGATCGCCTGCGCGGCCCGCTTCGCGCGCGAGGCCGGGGGCGCGGGCATACGACCGGGGGATCGGCGGGAGGATCCGGGCTTCTACCTGATCGCGAGCGGGCGGCCGCTCCTCGAGAAGGAGATCGGCTACCGGCCTTCCGCGAGGCTGCGGCTCGTGCGAGCGTATGCGTCCGCGGCGACGGCCAACTACCTGGGAAGCATCGCCATCCTCACCGCGCTGGTCCTCGCCCTGCCGCTCGTCCACGCGCACGGGTCCGGCCTGGGGACCGGGTGGCTCGCAGTGCTCGGCTGCCTCGCCCTCGTGCCGGCCTCCGATCTCGCCGTCGCGCTCGTCAACCGAGCGGTGACCGAGCTCGTCGGTCCGCGACGTCTGCCACGCCTCGCGCTCCGCGACGGCGTGCCGCCGGACCTGCGCACCATGGTCGTCGTGCCGACCCTGCTGACGACCAACGCCGACATCGAGGAGCAACTGGGTCGGCTCGAGGTCCATTTCCTCGCCAACCCGGACGGCGATCTGCGCTTCGCGTTGCTGTCCGACTGGTCCGACGCCGCGGCCGAGACGATGCCGGGCGACGACGCGCTCCTCGCCACGGCGTCCGAGGGGATCCGGCGTCTCAACGAGCAGTATCCGCTCGAGCACGGCGAGGGCGAACGGTTCTTCCTGCTGCATCGACGCCGGGTCTGGAACGCGGGCGAGCGCAAGTGGATGGGTTGGGAGCGCAAGCGGGGCAAGCTGCACGAGCTGAACCGTCTTCTCCGCGGAGCGGGCGACACGAGTTTTCTGGGGACCGCCGGCGCGTCGCCCACGGCGCCCTCCGGCGTCCGCTACGTCGTCACGCTCGACGCCGACACCCGACTGCCGCGGGCCGCCGTCTATCGGCTCGTCGGGACGATCGCGCATCCGCTGAATCGTGCGACGTTCGATCCTCGCCTGGGTCGCGTGGTCGAAGGATACGGCGTCCTGCAGCCGCGCGTGACGCCGACCCTGCCGACCGAGCGAGAGGGCTCGAGGTTCCAGCGCATCTTCTCGGGGCCTGCCGGGGTCGATCCCTACGCGGCGGCGGTATCGGACGTCTACCAAGACCTGTTCGGCGAAGGCTCGTACATCGGCAAGGGCATCTACGACGTCGACGCCTTCGAAGCGGCGCTCGCAGGGCGCGCGCCCGAGAACACGCTGCTCAGCCACGATCTCTTCGAGGGCCTCTTTGCCCGGACCGCGCTCGTCACGGACGTCGAGCTCTTCGAGGAGTTCCCTTCGTCCTACGAGGTCGCGGCCTCGCGGCAGCACCGCTGGGCACGCGGCGACTGGCAGCTGCTGCCGTGGATCCTCCGCGGGCGCGCGCACGGCACGATTCCGACCCGGATTCCGGCGATCGCGCGCTGGAAGATGATCGATAACCTCCGGCGCACGCTCTCGGCACCTGCCACCCTCCTGACGCTGGTCGCCGGCTGGACGATCGCGGGCGCCTCACCGGTCGTCTGGACCGGTTTCGTCCTGCTCGCCATGGCGGTGCCGGCGCTGCTGCCGGCACTCTCCGACCTCGTGCTGCCACGCGCCGGCGTTTCCAAGCGGGTTTACGCCCGGACGGTTGCGCACAGCCTCGCGCTCGGCGGATCGCAGCTCGGCTGCCACGTCGCGTTCCTCGCGCATCAGGCGTGGCTCATGAGCGACGCCATCTGGCGGACGCTCGTTCGCCTCGCGGTGACGCGCCGGACGATGCTCGAATGGGTCACCGCCGCACGCGCGAAAGCCCGGCTCGGCCGCGATCTCGGCGGCGCCTACCGCCGGATGCACGGTGCCGTCGCCTTGCCCGTCGCGGTCGCCGTGCTCGTGACGATCGCCGCGCCCGAGCGCTGGCCGTTCGCGGCGCCATTCGTCGTCCTGTGGCTCCTCTCTCCCCTCGGAGCCCGGTGGCTCAGCCGTCCGGCGCAGAGCCATCCCGTCCAGCGCCTCTCGGCGCCCGAGGCGCGCACGCTGCGCGCCACGGCCCGCCGCACGTGGCGCTTCTTCGAGACGCTCGTCGGAGAGACCGACAACTACCTGCCGCCCGACAATCTGCAGGAGGACCCGAAGGCGGTCGTGGCGCACCGGACCTCTCCCACCAACCTGGGCCTCTACCTCCTGTCGACGATCGCGGCGCGCGACTTCGGATGGGTCGGCACGCTCGACACCGTCGAGCGCCTCGAAGGGACGCTGGCGAGCATGGCGCGCCTCGAGCGCTTTCGAGGCCACTTCTACAACTGGTACGAGACGCGCGACCGGCGGCCGCTCGAGCCCCGGTACGTGTCGACGGTCGACAGCGGCAACCTCGCCGGTCACCTGATCGCCCTCGGCAACGCGTGCCGGGAGATGATCGAACGACCGGTCGATGGCGACGAGGCACTGCGTGGCATCGAAGACGCGTTGCTGCTCACGCGCGAGGCGGTGAGCCAGCTTCCCGACGACCGCCGCAGTCAGACCGTCACGCAGACGGATCTCGACGAGGCAATCGACGCGGTCGCGGCGGCGCTCGTGCCCTCTCCGGGCGACCTCGAGGACTGGGGCGCGCGCCTCGGAGTCCTCGGCCCGCTCACCGAGACCCTGGTCGACGTCGCGCGAGCGTTCGCCGCCGAGCGCGGGGACGGCAAGGACGCCGGCGTGGTCGTCTGGGCTCGCGCGACGTGCGCAGCGGTCGCCAGCCACCGCCGGGATCTCGACGCCCGTATCCCCGGGTCCGCGGCCTCCCTCGCGCTCGAGCGCCGCCTCGGCGAGCTCCGTCGCGTGTCCCACGAGATGTTCGAGGCGATGGAGTTCGGGTTCCTCTTCGAAGGGAGGCGCAAGGTCTTCTCGATCGGCTACCGCGTGAACGACGGGAGCCTCGATCCGTCGGCGTACGATCTGCTCGCCTCCGAAGCCCGCCTGGCGAGCTTCATCGCCATCGCCAAGGGTGAGGTCCCGGCGTCGCATTGGTTCCGGCTCGGGCGGCCCATGACGCCCGTCGAGCTGGGCGCCGCGCTCGTGTCCTGGTCGGGGTCGATGTTCGAGTACCTCATGCCGGCGCTGGTCATGGAGTCGCCGCCGGCGAGCCTGCTGGATCAGACGGCACGCCTGGTGGTGCACCGGCAGGTGGCATACGGCGCCACGCACGGCGTTCCGTGGGGGATCTCCGAGTCCGCCTACAACGTGCGCGATCTCGATCTCACGTATCAGTACTCGAGCTTCGGGGTCCCCGGCCTCGGGCTCGAGCGGGGACTCGGCGAGGACCTCGTCATCGCGCCGTACGCCACCGGGCTGGCGGCGATGGTCGATCCGGGGGCGGCGGCCCGCAACTTCATCGAGCTCGCACGCGCTGGCGCCCTGGGACCTCTCGGGTTCTACGAGGCGCTCGACTACACGCGGGATCGCCTCCCCGAAGGGGCGAAGGTGGCCGTAGTGTACGCCTACATGGCCCACCATCAGGGGATGACGCTGGTCGCCCTGACCAACGTCCTGCGCGCCGGCGCGATGCGCGCACGCTTTCACGCCGAGCCCATCATTCAGGCGACCGAGCTGCTCCTGCAGGAGCGTGCCCCGCGGGGCGTCATGGTGACGCGCCCCCGGGTCGACGAGGTGAGAGCGCCGGCGCACGTGCGCGAGTACGTCGAGCCGGTCTATCGGCAGTTCGGGTCGCCGCACGACCCGACGCCGCGCACGCACGTGCTCTCCAACGGACGCTACGCGGTCATGCTGACGGCCGCGGGATCGGGCTACAGCCAGTGCGCCGGTCTCGCGGTCACCCGGTGGCACGAGGACGTCACGCGCGATCACTGGGGCACGTATGTCTTCCTGCGCGACACGAGGAGCGGAGCCGTGTGGTCGGCGACCTACCAGCCGACCTGCGTCGAGGCGGATTCGTACGGCGTCACCTTCGTCGAGGACCGCGCGGAGTTCCACCGGCGCGACGGCAGCATCGCGACGACCCTCGAGGTCTTCGTCTCACCCGAGGACGACGCGGAGATTCGGCGACTCTCGCTCACCAACCTCGGAACGCGCCCGCGAGAGATCGAGGTGACGTCCTACGCCGAGCTCGTGCTGGCGCCGGCGGCGGCCGACACGGCGCACCCGGCATTCTCGAACCTCTTCATCGAGACCGAATCGGCCCCCGAGCTCGATGCGCTGCTCGCCACCCGGAGGTCGCGCTCGGGCGGCGAAGCGCAGGTGTGGGCGGCGCACGTCGCCATCGTCGAGGACCAGCGCGGCGGCGGGACGCAGCACGAGACCGATCGCGGGCGATTCCTCGGCCGTGGGCGCGGGACCCGCAACCCGATCTCGGTCGTCGACGGCCGGCCGCTCTCCGACACGACCGGCGCGGTGCTCGATCCGATCTTCAGCCTGCGCCGGCGGGTCCGCATCGCACCGGGCGCCAGCGCCCGGGTCGTCTTCTCGACGATCGTGGCGTCCTCACGGGAGCAGGCGCTCACCCTCGCCGACAAGTATCGCGATCCCGGCACGTACGAGCGTGCGACCACGCTGGCGTGGACCCAGGCGCAGGTGCAACTCCATCATCTCGGCATCGAGCGTGACGAGGCCCACCTGTTCCAGCACCTCGCGAACCGCATCCTGTACTCCGATCCGACGCTGCGTCCGTCGGCCGAAGTGCTGCGCCGCAACGCCGCCGGACCGGCGACGCTCTGGGCGCACCGGATCTCGGGCGACCTCCCGATCGTTCTCGTCCGGATCGACGAGCCCGAAGACACGGCGATCGTCCGCCAGCTCCTGCGCGCCCACGAGTACTGGCGTCTGAAGGGGCTCGCCGTCGATCTCGTCATCCTCAACGAGAAGGCCACTTCCTATGACCAGGACCTGCAGGGCGCGCTCGACGCGCTCGTGCGGACGAGTCAGTCGACCGTTCGCCATCCGCAGGCGACGCAAGGCAACGTCTTCATCCTGCGGGGCGATCTGCTGTCCCCCAGGGACCGCGACCTGCTGCAGACGGCTGCGCGCGCGGTCCTGCTGAGCCGCCATGGGACGCTCGCGGAGCAGGTCATGCGCGCCGAGCGGTCGGAATTGCCGCCACCGTCGCCGCGACAAGCACCCCGGCCCGCGCCATCGACGGACGTACCGAGAGCCCGCCCCGAGCTCGAATTCTTCAACGGGCTCGGCGGCTTCGCCGACGACGGCCGCGAGTACGTGACGTTCCTCGGCGAGGGCCAATGGACGCCGGCGCCCTGGATCAACGTCGTCGCGAACCGCGACTTCGGCTTTCAGGTCTCGGAGTCCGGTGCCGGCTACACCTGGTCGAGCAACAGCCGGGAGAATCAGCTGACGCCGTGGTCGAACGACCCGGTCGGGGACACCCCGGGCGAGGCGCTCTACGTCCGCGACGACGAGACCGGCGCGCTGTGGGGGCCGACGCTGCTCCCGATCCGTGAAGATGCCCAACCGTACGTCGCGCGCCACGGGCAGGGCTACAGCCGCTTCGAGCATGCGTCGAACGGCATCGCCCTCGACCTGCTGCAGTTCGTGCCGGTGGACGACCCGGTGAAGATCTCGCGGCTGCGGATCGAGAACCGCTCGGGCCGCCCGCGGCGCCTCTCCGTCACCGGGTATGCCGAGTGGGTTCTCGGCGTCTCGCGCAGCGCCGCCGCGCCTTTCATCGTGACCGAGCTCGACGAGACGACGGGCGCGCTCCTGGCGCGCAACCCCTGGAGCATGGACTTCGGTAGTCGGGTCGCCTTCGCCGACCTCCGGGGACGACAGACGGCGTGGACCTGTGATCGCACCGAGGTGCTGGGCCGGCACGGCGCTCCGGATCGTCCCGCCGCGGTCGAGCGGGGTGAGCGGCTGTCCGGTCGGACCGGCGCCGGCCTCGACCCGTGCGCCGCGCTGCGGGCGTCGCTCGAGGTGCCCGCCGGGGGCAGCGCGGAGATCGTGTTCCTTCTCGGCGAGGCCGCGACGAAGGAGGACGCGCGCGCGCTCGTCACGCGCTACCGGACGGCCGACCTCGAGCGCGCGTTCCGCGAGGTGACCGCGCGGTGGGACGACGTTCTCGGGGCGGTCCAGGTAAGAACGCCCGACCGCGCCATGGATCTGCTCGTCAACCGGTGGCTCCTCTATCAGACGCTCGTCTGCCGCGTCTGGGCACGCTCGGCCTTCTATCAGGCCGGCGGCGCCTACGGCTTCCGCGATCAGCTTCAGGACGTGATGGCGCTGACCGCGACCAGGCCCGACGTCACGCGCGAGCACTTGCTGCGAGCCGCGTCCCGCCAGTTCGTCGAGGGCGACGTGCAGCACTGGTGGCATCCTCCGTCGGGCCGCGGCGTACGAACCAGGATCTCCGACGACGCGATCTGGCTGCCCTATGCCGCCGTGCACTACGTCGAGACCACCGGCGACGCCGCGGTCCTGGACGAGGTGATCCCCTTCCTCGAAGGTGCTCCGCTCGAGCCGGATCAGTCCGAGTCCTACTTCCAGCCCCGCGTCTCGGAGCAGCACGCCACGCTCTTCGAGCATTGTGCGCGGGCGCTCGAGCGCAGCCTCGAGTGCGGAAGCCACGGGCTTCCGCTGATCGGCACCGGCGACTGGAACGACGGGATGAATCGCGTCGGCCACGAGGGGCGCGGCGAGAGCGTCTGGCTCGGCTGGTTTCTCCACACGACGCTGCGGGAGTTCGCTCGCGTGGCCGAGGAGCGCGGTGAGCTTCGACGCGCGGCGCGCTGGCGGCAGCACGCCGGCGCCCTCGAGGGCTCGCTCGAGGAGCAGGCCTGGGACGGCAACTGGTACCGCCGGGCCTACTTCGACGACGGGACGCCTCTCGGGTCGGCCGAGAACGTCGAATGTCGCATCGACTCGATCGCGCAGTCGTGGGCGGTGCTCTCACGCGCCGATCCCGCGCGCGGTGCTCGCGCGATGGCGGCGGTCGAGGAGCATCTCGTCCGCCGGGACGAGAGGCTGGTCCTGCTCTTCACGCCGCCATTCGACCGTGCGCCGCTCGATCCCGGTTACGTGAAGGGCTACCCGCCTGGCGTTCGGGAGAACGGGGGACAGTACACGCACGCAGCCGCATGGTCGGTGATGGCCTTCGCTGCGTTGGGCGACGGCGACAAGGCCGTCGAGCTCTTCTCGATGCTGAACCCCGTGAACCATGCCAACACGCGCACGGGCGTCTCACGGTACAAGGTCGAGCCGTACGTGGTCGCCGCCGACGTCTACGCCGAGCCCCGGCACGTCGGGCGCGGGGGATGGACGTGGTACACCGGCTCGGCCGGGTGGATGTATCGCGCCGCGACCGAGTCGATCCTCGGGCTGCGATTCCGCGGTGCGACCCTGCATCTGGATCCGTGCATTCCGCGATCGTGGCCGTCCTACGAGGTCACCGTTCGACATCGCTCCGCACGGTACGCGATCCGCGTCGAGAACCCCGATCGGGCGACGCGCGGGATCTCGTCGGTGGAGGTCGACGGTGTGCGGCTCCCCGTCGGGACGGCGGTCATCCCACTTGCCGACGACGGGCGGATCCACCACGTCCGGGCGGTCTTGGGAGAGACCCCGGAAGCGATTCCCGAGGGCGCCCCGAGCGCGTCGAGCGGGTCGTCACCGCGGCCAGCCTCCGGTTGACCGCCCTCAGTGCGACGCGAGCGCGTCGGCGGGAGGAGCGGCCGGCGCTGCGCCGCCCGTGAACGCGTCGATCACCGCGCCGGCCGGCCCATCGGCGACGATCCGCCCGCCCTCGACCCAGATCGCGCGCTGGCAGAGCTGGCGGACGACGTCGGGCGAGTGCGAGACGAGCAGGAACGTCGCCCCGCCGCCCAGGAACGACGTGATGCGGTCGTACGACTTCTTCTGGAAGGCGAAGTCGCCGACCGAGAGAACCTCGTCGAGGAGCAGCACGTCCGCCTCGACGTCGGTGGCGACGGCGAAGCCGAGCCGAGCGACCATGCCGGTCGAGTACGTGCGCAGGGGCGCGTCGATGAACTCCTCGAGCTCGGCGAACTCGACGATGCGCGCGAAGCGCTCCCGCATCTCGCGCCGCGAGCGGCCGAGGAGGGCCCCGTTCAGGAACACGTTCTCGCGCCCCGACAGCTCGGGGTCGAAGCCCGCGCCGAGCTCGAGCAGGGGCGCCACGCGCCCGCGGACTGCCACCGTGCCGCGGCTCGGGCGGAGCACGCGCGCGATGACCTTCAGGAGCGTCGTCTTCCCGGCGCCGTTGCGGCCGACGATGCCGACCGACTCGCCGCCGCGGATCGAGAACGTCACCGCCGAGAGCGCGAGGAACTCCTGGTAGACGAGCCGGCGGCGCATCCAGCGGATCGCGAACTCCTTGAAGGTCGGCACCCGCTCGTGTGGCACGCGGTAGCGCACCGTGACGTCGCGCACGTCGACGACGGGGCGCTCCGGCGCGGGTCTGACGGGAGCCATCCTAGACGTGGTAGGCGACGCGATCGCTGTAGCGGTCGAACACGGTCCATCCCAGCACGAGCGCGGCGAGCGCGAAGGCGCTGGCGGCGCCGAGCGTCGACGCGCTGGGAACGTGCCCGTGGAAGATCGGCGCGCGGAACAGCTCCACGAAATACGTCATGGGGTTCCAGTCGACCAGCGGGCGATAGCGGGCCGGCACCAGCTCCACCGTGTACATGACCGGCGTCAGGTAGAGCCAGGCCGTCAGCACGATCTGGTAGATCGGCACGATGTCGGCGAACAGGATCGAGAGCGGCGCGAGCAGGAGCGAGACGCCGAGCGCGAACACGGCCGCGAGCAGCATCGAGACGGGCAGGAAGGCGAGCGAGGGCCGCATCGGGTGGTGCACCACCAGCATGAGGATCGCGAGCGGCACGAGCGAGATGACGAGGTTCACGAGCCCGGCGGCGACCGTGGCGATCACGAACACGGCCTTCGGCACGTACACCTTGCGCATGAGCGGCGCGTAGCCGAGCAGCCCCCCGGCCGACCACGAGGTCGTCTGGGCGACGAAGTTCCACAGGAGGTAGGCCGACATGAAGAAGACCGTGAAGTGCTCGACCGGCACCTTCAGCACCTCGGCGAACACGAGCGTGAACACGAGCATCATCATGAGCGGATGGAGCATGGTCCAGGCGATGCCGAAGAACGAGCGCTTGTAGCGGACCTTCAGCTCGCGGGCGACGAGGGCGCGCAGCAGGCTCCGATAGCGGATGATCTCTCGCAACGAGGTGAGCATCGGAGGCCCGCGTCCGGTTACCAGGCAGGGATATCGCCCGCAACCGAACGCATTTGCGCCGTTGACAGTCGAAACGCGGCGGCCGTACAAGCGCCTCCATCCCGTCCACCGCCCACGCTCTCGCACCGGGTCGATTCCCGGGGCCGCGCGCCGCGCTCGTCGTCGCCCACCCCGGGCACGAGCTGCGCGTGCACGGCTGGCTCGCCATGAGCGCGCCGACGGTGTGCTGTCTCACCGACGGCTCGGGAGCGTCCGCCGAGCCGCGGATCCACGAGACCCGCCGGCTGCTGGCGCGCGCCGGGGCGAGGCCGGGCGCGATCTTCGGCGCGGTGGCCGATCGGGCGATCTACGACGCCATGCTGGCGCGCGACGTCGAGCTGTTCCGCCATCTCGTGGGCGAGCTGACCGTGGTGCTCTCCGGCGTCGACTACGTCGTCGGCGACGCCAGCGAGGGCTACAACCCGGCCCACGACGTCTGCCGTCTCGTGATCGACGCCGCCGTCCGGCGCGCCCGCGAGCGATCCGGCCGGCCGATCGCGAGCTACGCCTTTCCCCTCGTCGGACCGCCACGGCCCTGGACCGAATCGGGACCGGACGACGTCGACCTCCTGCTCGACGACGGCGCGCTCGCGCGCAAGCTCGAAGCGGCGCGCAACTACGTCGCGCTGGACGCCGAGGTCGCGCTCGCGCTCGGCCAGCTCGGGCCGGAGGCGTTTCGCTGTGAGGCGTTCGCACACGTCGCGGACGGCGGCACCGTCGCCGGCGACGAGCAGCCGTTCTACGAACGCTACGGCGAGCAGCGCGTCAGCGAGGGCGCGTACGCGCGTGTCGTCCGGCTCCGCGAGCACGTCCTGCCGATCGCCGAGGCGCTGCGATGCGGGTTCTGATCACCAACATCACGCTCGGGAGCCGCACCGGCACCGAGATCAACGTGCGCGACGTGGCGCTGGGACTCCTCGGTCGCGGCCACACGCCCATCGTGTACTCGCCCGAGCTGGGCCCGCTCGCGGACGAGCTCCGCCGGCGCACGGTCGCGGTGGTCGACGACCTCGACGACGTCGGCGCCACGCCCGACGTGATCCACGGCCACCATCATCCCGAGACGATGATGGCGCTGCAGCGCTTCCCCGGGGTGCCCGCCGTCTACTTCTCGCACGACTTCACGGCCTGGCACGACGCCGCCCCGCACTTCCCGCGCATTCTGCGCTACGTCGCGGTCGACGAAGCGAACCGCGATCGCCTGGCCCTCCAGCACGGCGTGCCGGAGGCGCGCATCCGGATCGTGCTGAACGCGGTCGACACCGATCGCTTCCGCCCGCGCGGGCCGCTGCCGCCGCGGCCGCGCCGCGCGCTCGTCTTCAGCCACTACGCGAGCGAGCGCACGCACGCGCTCGCCGTGCGCGAGGCCTGCCGGCGGATGCAGCTCCCGCTCGACATCGTCGGCGCCGACGCGGGCGCGCCGACCCCGGCGCCGGAGGACGTCCTCGGCGCCTACGACCTCGTCTTCGCCAAGGGGCGCTGCGCGCTCGAGGCCCTGGCCGTCGGCGCCGCCGTCGTCCTGCTCGACCGCGGCGGGCTCGGTGCGATGGTGACGAGCGCCGACGTCGATCGGCTGCGTCGCGACAACTTCGGGCGCCGGCTGCTCCGTCGCGCGCTCGATCCGGCGCTCATCGTCGAGGAAGCGGGGCGCTACGACGCCGCCGACGCGGCGAAGGCGTCCGCCCGCATTCGCGCAACCGCCGACCTGCAGACGCAGCTCGACCAGCTCCTCGCGCTCTACGGCGAGGTGGTCGCCGAGAACGCGGGCCGCGGCCCCGATGTCGTCGAGGAGGGTCGCGCAGCCGCGACGTACTACCGCGCCTGGGGCCCGCGCTTCCGCGACGGCGAGCTGCGCACCGAGTGCGATCGCCGCGCTGCCGAGATCGCGCGGCTGTCGGCCGAACGTGACGAGCTCCAGCGCGAAGTCGAACGGCTCGCGGCCGCGCTCGAGCGGGGCCAGGCCGCGCACGCGGCGGCGGCGCGCCTGCAGACCGAGCACGACACCCTGCGAGCGCAGCACAGGCACCTGGAGAGTCGCGCTGCATCGCTCGCGACCGAGCGCGATCGCCTGGCCGGCGAGCTCGGGTACGTCAACGCGACCGCGACGTGGCGCCTGCACCAGGCGCTGCTCCGCTCGCGCGCCGTCGTGTGGGCCTACCGCGGCGTGCGCGCGGTCGCCGCGCCCGCGTCGCGGTGGGCGGCGCGTCTCGCCCCGCGGCGGGATCCCTAGCGTCGCGGTCATGTCGACGCCGCCGCCACGCCCGCCGGGTCCGGGCGGGGCTCACCCCGCGCGTCGCCGCCGTCGCCGTCGCGGCGGGGGCGGGGGACGGCGCGACGATCGGGAGCAGCAGCGCGCCCGCGCCCCGCAGCCGGTGCTCCCGGCCGTGAGCCCGCTCGCGGCCGATGCCCGCTCGGCCGACGCACCGCTGTCGCCGGCCGAGGTCGCGGAGATGAGACAGCACCTGGCGTTCCTGCGGCGCTACAAGGACCAGCTCCGCATGAAGCTCAACTCGCAGGAGGATCTGCTCGTGAACGGCCAGCGCGAGCCCAGCGATCGCGGCGTATGCCGGCACCTGCTGGGAAAGCTCGACCGCGCGACGATCGACGCCGCGCTGCTGCGCGAGCCGCTCCACTCCGACGCGGCGGCGCGGGCGCGCATGCTCGCCGGCGCCGTGCGCGTCACGGCCGACCTCGGGACGCTGCTCAGCTACCTCGAGGCGCTGGCGCAGGTGCGCTCGCACGCCGAGGCGGCGCAGGCGTTCGGCGAGGTCGTCGCGCGCATCGACTTCGAGAGCCTGTCGGCGACGCGCGTCGTGCGCCTCCTGCAGGTCCTGATCCAGACCTTCGCCGATCACGAGCGCATCCAGGTGCTCTTCAGCCTGCTCGCGATGCCGGGCTTCCGGCGCGCCTTCGACGCGGCGACGCCGCTTCCGCCGGAGGTGGCCGACGCCGTGCTGCCGCTCCGCGCGGTCCACCGCCGCCTGCTCGAGGGCGGGGGCACCGAGCCGCCGGCGCTCGTCGTCGACGGGATGCAACGCGTGCTGAATGCGCCCGACCCGGTGCTCCGAAGCTACGTCGAGCCGCTGCGCGCCGCGATGCTCGAGCTGGCGCTCGATCCGACCGTCCCGGCGGCGCTCGCCGATCGCGCGACGGGCGTCCTGCTCCCGAGCCTGCCGCGCGACGGTCGCCTGTACGCCGACCTGGCCATGCGGCGCGCCGCACAGCTCCTCGGCCGCCACGCCGACGACCGGGCACGGTCGGTGCTGGAGGAGCTGCGGCGGGCGCAGCCCGGCCTCCGGCGCGCGGAGCGGCTCCTTGCCGCGCTCGATGCTCGACGCCTCGGCCGCATCGCCCTCGGCGTCGCGCCGTCCGAGCGCGGGCGTCTGGCGGACGCGTTCTGGCTCGACGGCCAACGTCCCGTGTGGCTCCGCACCGCGACCGCGGCCGACACGGATCGTCTGGCGGCGGAGGCGCGCCTCCAGGAAGGTCTCGCGCTTCCCGGCGTAGCGGCGGTCGTCGAGCACGGCGTGGCGAGTGGCATCCCGTACGTGGCCGTCGCCGGCGCGGGCCGGCCGTGGTTGCCGGACGGCCCGCTCGATCTGCCCGCGGCGCTCGGCAGCGCGGCGCACGTCGCGCGGCTGCTCCGCGCGCTCGCCCTAGGCGGCGTGCTGCTGCCCGACGTCGAGCCCGAGCGATTCCTGACGGCACCGGGCGGCGGTCCGGCACTCGTGCTCGCGGACTTCGACGGCGCGGATGTCGCCGAGCCACCCGCCGCGGCCCAGGGACACGTGCGGCTCGCCGCGGCGCTCGCGCGCCGACTCCTTCCCGCCGACGCGCAGCGGCGTCTCGATCCGGTCACCGGTGCGGCGCTGGCGCGCGCGCTCGATGCGCCGACGGATCTGGCGTCGCTCGTGGGTGCGCTCGACCGCGCGCTCCTGCACGCCGAGCGACGCTGAGCTGTGCGCGCGGGGGGCGCTGCCCCCCGCGCGCCCAGGTGGTTAGTAGCGGTTGCGGCCGCCGAAGCCGCCGGAGCGCCCGCCACCGCCGCCGCCGCCCCGCGGCGCGCGCTCGTTGGCTTCGCTCACGTTGATCTGGCGCCCGCCGACGTCGCGGCCGTTCAGCTCCGCGATGGCCTTGCTGGCCTCGTTCGACGTGCTCATCTCGACGAAGCCGAAACCGCGCGAGCGACCGCTCTCACGGTCGTTCACGACGGTTGCCGACTCGACCGTCCCGGCGGCTGCGAACAGCGACTCGAGGTCCGCGCCGGTGGTCGAGAACGAAAGGTTTCCTACGAACAGCTTCTTGCCCATGGCATTCTCCTGCCCCTACGGGGGCGATAGTTGGTTTGGTCGCGGTTGCCTGAGCGAGAAGCCGAGATCGCCACCAAAACGATGCGCGCGAGTCGCGCGCTAACGAAACACGAGGATCGCGCCCTTATCCGCCAAATTCCGGATTGAGGCAACCGGGGGTCCACGGAGGCGGGGCGCTGTGGACGCACGTCCGGCACGCGCCTAGAGTCCCCGCATGAGCACCGATCACGATCGCCGGCTCGGCGAGATCGCGGCGTCGATCCTCGCGAGCTACCGTGCGCGCGGCGAGTTGAGCCACCTCCAGGGCGGACAGCTTCCGAGCCGCGAGATCCTCTGGGGCGTGGTGGAGGACCTCCTGCGCATCCTCTTTCCGGGCTTCCTCGAGCCCGCGGGGCTCGATCCCGCCGAGCTCGGAGAGCGCACGCGCGCCCGCGTGCGCGGCGTCGCGGCGCGCCTGCGCGGCGAGCTCGAGAAGGGCCTCCGCTTCCGGGGCGGTGTCGCCGTGTCGGCGGCGGATTGCGACGAGTGCGGGCCGAAGGCCGAGGCGGCGACGATGAGCCTCCTCACGCGGATTCCCGCCATCCGCGACGTGCTCGCGACCGACATCCAGGCGGCGTACGACGGCGATCCCGCCGCGCACTCGATCGAGGAGATCGTGCTCGCCTATCCCGGATTGCAGGCGATAGCCGTGTACCGGATGGCGCACGTGCTCCACCGCGACGACGTGCCGATCGTCCCGCGGGTCATGACCGAGTACGCCCACTCGCGTACCGGCATCGACATCCACCCCGGCGCCGAGATCGGCCGCCGCTTCTTCATCGACCACGGCACGGGTGTCGTCATCGGCGAGACGTGCGTCATCGGCGAGGGTGTCCGCATCTACCAGGGCGTGACGCTCGGCGCGCGCAGCATTCCGCACGATGCGCAGGGGCGTGCGATCAAGGGCGCGAAGCGCCACCCGGACATCGAGGACGGCGTCACGATCTACTCCGGCGCGACGATTCTCGGACCCGTGCGCATCGGGCGCGGCTCGGTCGTCGGCGGCAACGTGTGGCTGACGCAGTCGGTGCCGCCGGAGACCCGCATCGTCGTGCGCACGCCGCAGCAGATGCAGGCCGACCAGTTGGCGGACGACTACCAAATCTGACAGGAAGGCCCCCATGGCGCGCATCTTCGAGGACAATTCCCGATCGATCGGCGGGACGCCGCTGGTGCACCTGCGGCGGATCGGTGCGGGCACGACGGCGCGGATCCTCGGCAAGATCGAAGGTCGCAATCCGGCATACTCGGTCAAGTGCCGGATCGGGGCCGCCATGATCTGGGACGCCGAGGAGCGCGGCGTGTTGAAGAAGGGCATCGAGGTCGTCGAGCCGACCAGCGGCAACACCGGCATCGCGCTCGCGTTCGTGTGCGCGTCGCGCGGCTATCCGCTGACCCTCACCATGCCGGAGACCATGAGCCTCGAGCGGCGCAAGGTGCTGGCGGCGTTCGGCGCGAACCTCGTCCTCACGCCGGGCCCCGAGGGCATGACCGGCGCCATCCGCAAGGCCGAGGAGATCGTCGCGACCGATCCGGCGAAGTTCTTCATGCCGCAGCAGTTCCGCAATCCGGCCAACCCGGCCATCCACGAGCGCACGACGGGTCCCGAGATCTGGGCGGACACCGACGGCGCGATCGACGTCTTCGTCTCGGGCGTCGGCACCGGCGGGACCATCACGGGCGTCTCGCGCTACATCAAGAAGCGCAAGCCGATCCTGTCGGTCGCCGTCGAGCCGGCCAAGAGCCCCGTCATCGGCCAGACGCGCGCGGGGGAGAAGCTGACGCCGTCGCCGCACAAGATCCAGGGCATTGGGGCCGGCTTCGTTCCGGACAACCTCGACCTCTCGCTGGTCGACCGCATCGAGACCGTGACCGACGAGGAGTCGATCGAGATGGCGCATCGCCTCGCGCGCGAGGAGGGCATCCTCTCGGGGATCTCGTGCGGCGCCGCGGCCGTGGTCGCGCTCCGCATCGCCAAGGAGCGCGAGTTCGCCGGCAAGACCATCGTGACCGTGCTGCCGGATTCCGGCGAGCGCTACCTCTCGTCGGCGCTCTTCGCGTGAGGGGCGTCGTGGCGCGCGCGTCCGGGGAGGACCCGAACCTGCCGATCCCCTCGTGGGCGATCGACGAAGCCGAGCGGCCCGACGCGAAAGCGCGCGTCGACGCGCGGCTCGGCGGCGTCCTCGGGAAGCTCCGCGACACGAACCTCATCGCGCGGGTGAAGGAGCTCTACGGCTACGTCACCGACCCGCGCGTGCCCGCGAAGTACAAGGTGATCGTGCTGGCGGGGCTCGTCTATCTCGTGAATCCGTTCGACGTCATCCCGGACGCCATCCCGGGCGCGGGATTCATCGACGACGCGGCGGTCGTCTTCGCCATCCTCGAAGCCGTGCGGCGGATCATCGGGTCGGTCGAGGACTCGGCCAAGCGCGTCGTCACGCACGCGGTCGCCGAGACCGAGGAGGCGTTCGCACGCCGCGGCGTGCAGCAGGTGGGTCTCTCGCTGTGGGCGGTGACGCTCGCCTCGTGCGTGGGGCTCGTCTTCGCCGCCGCACGCGACGCGCTGATCCCGGGCGGACACGGCCTCGGCGATCCGTTCGTGTTCGCGGCCATGGTGGTGGGCCTGGTCGGCTTCGCGACCAGCGCCGCGCTCGCGCGCCGCGTCTGGCGAACCTACCGCTCGGCGCCGCCCATGGTCCGCGATCCGCTCGCGTACGCGATCCTTTCGGTGATGGGCGTGCGGCAGATCGTCCTCCTGACGCTGCCGGTCGTCGTCCTGCTCCTGCTCGTCGGCATCAAGCTCGGCATCGCGGCGCGCGGCTGATGCCGGCCGTCCACGGCTGGTGCGCCCGCGGATGGGAGAGGGTCCGCGACGCCTTCGCCGCGAACTTCCTGCACCACGGCGATGTCGGGGCCGCGTGCGCCGTCTACCGCCGGGGCGTGCCGGTCGTCGACCTGTGGGCGGGCCTCGCCGATCACGTCGCGGGGCGGTCCTGGGAGGAGGACACGGTGCAGATCGTGTTCTCGGCGACCAAGGGCATCACCGCGGCGTGCGTGAACCTGCTCGTCGAGCGCGGCCTCCTCGACGTCGCCGCGCCGGTCGCCACCTGGTGGCCCGAGTTCGCCGCCGCGGGCAAGGGGGCGATCCCGCTGCGTTGGGTGCTCTGCCACAAGGCGGGGCTCGCCGCCGTCGAGGGCGACTTCACGCTCGCCCAGGTGCTCGCGTGGGAGCCCGTCGTCGCGGCCATCGCCGCGCAGGCGCCCAACTGGGAGCCGGGGACGGCGCACGGCTACCACGCGCGCTCGTTCGGCTGGATCCTGGGCGAGGTCGTGCGGCGGGTGACGGGGCGGTCGCTCGGCCGCTTCTTCGCGGACGAGATTCGGCGCCCGTTCGGCCTCGACTTCCGCATCGGGACCCGCGAGCCGGATCTCGCGCGCTGTGCGCGTATGATCCCGCCCGATCCGCTGGTGTCCCTGGCCGACGTGTTCGGCGCCGGCTCGCTCATGGCGCGGGTCATGAACGGACCCTCGGGCCTGTTCGCGTACGACGAGATGTGGAACCGCCCCGACGTGCTCGCGGCCGAGATGCCGTCGTCGAACGGGGTCGGCAGCGCGCGGGCGCTGGCGCGCTTCTACGCGGCGCTCGTCGGCGACGTCGACGGCGCGCGCATCCTCGAGCCGAGCACGGTCGCGGCCGCATGCGTCGTGCAGTCCGAGGGACCCGATCGCGTGATTCTGCTTCCGACCGCGTTCGGCCTCGGCTTCTCGCTCCAGCCGATCATCTCCCCCGGCGCGGGCGCGCGCGCGTTCGGGCACCACGGCGCGGGCGGGTCGCTCGGCTTCGCCGATCCGGAACGCGACCTCGCGTTCGGCTACGTCTCGACGCGCATGAAGTTCGATCCTGCGGGCGACGATCGGACGACGGGGCTGGTCGCCGCGGTCTACGGCTCGCTCTGATCCGCGGGCGGCGTCTCGACGCGCGTGAGCGTGTAGTCGTCCAGCGGCTCGAGCGTGCGCAGGTCGCGGCCGAGCAGCGCGATCCGCTGCGAGTCGAGCACGCGGAAGCTTCGCTGCATCGTCGGCTTGTCGGGCTCGAGCTGGAAGATCGTGACCTCGGGGTCGGCCGCGCCGCCGCGCACGAGCGTCCACGGCCCCTCGGCGCGGAACCGCTGCAGGCCCATCTGCGTGCCGATGTAGGTCTCGACGAGCGAATAGGTGGGACGCGTGAAGTCGTCGGGGCCGCTCGTCCAGAGCGTGAGGTGCGTGCGGATGCCGTCGCAGTTCCGACAGGGAAGGGTGCCCTCGAAGACCCCGAGCAGAAAGCGGCCCTCGCCGACCGGGACCTCGGGCGCAGACTTCCGGCACGCGGCGAACGCGAGCGCGACGAGGAGCGCCGCCGCGAGCGCGCGTGCCGGTGCGTCAATCGAACGGCCAGTTCGTCGCTTCGGTGCCACCGTCGACCTCGATCACCTTCCCGGTGACCCACCCGCCGGCCGGCGAGCAGAGCCAGAGGGCCGCCAGCGCGATGTCCTCGACCGAGCCGATGCGCTTCATGGGCGTCATCGACTCCATCTGGGCGCGCAGCTCGGGGGTGAGGAAGGGCGCCAGCGCCGAGGTCGCGACCGCGCCGACGGCGAGGGCGTTCAGACGCACCTTGGGCGCGAACTCCGCGGCGAGCTGTCGGGTCATGAAGGAGAGGGCGGCCTTGGCCGTGCCGTAGGCCGTGAAGCCGCCGCGCACGATGCGGCCCGCCGCCGACGAGATGTTCAGCACCGCGCCGCCGTCCGCGGCGAGCATGTGAGGGAGGCACGAGCGCGTCAGCAGGTACGCCGACGTGAGGTTGAAGCGGAAGCACCACTCCCAGGACGGCAGGTCGGTGTCGAGGAAGGCCATGGGCGGGAAGCCACCCGCGTTGTTGACCAGCAGGTCGATGCGCCCGAGCTCGCGCATCGTGCGCGCGACCAGGGCCTCGAGCTGTGCGGCGTCCGTGACGTCGCACGGAAACGCGATGGCGCGCCGCCCGAAGGCGCGCACCTTGGCGGCCGTCGCCTCGATCTCCGCCTCCGTCCGCGCCGCGCACACGACGTCGGCGCCCTGCTCCGCGAAGGCGAGGGCGATGCCCTGGCCGATGCCGCGACCGCCACCGGTCACGATCGCGACCTTGTCGGTCAGCTTGAACTTGTCGGTGAGTGCCACACGGGCGGCATATCGGTCGGACGCCCGGGGTTCAATCGCGGGGTGTCGCAGGTCGCGTCCCGATCGTGAGCACGGGCGGGAGGAGGATGCCGGCGGGCAGTCGATAGACGCGGCGTTGCGCCGCGACGTGGAGGCCGGCCGCCTCGAAGAGGACCCGCATCTGGCGCGATGTGGGCCAGTCGAACGGCTGGCCGAAGGTCCGCGACGCGGCGCGGACGAGGGTGCGCACGGTCTCGTGCGGCGTGTTGACGATCGCGATCAGCGCGTGGCCGCCGGGGACGAGGACGCGTCGCATCTCGGCGAGCGCCAGCGGCTGATCGGGGAACCAGTGGAAGGCTTCGGTCGAGACGATCGCGTCGAAGGCGGCATCGCGAAACGGGAGGCGAAGGGCGTCGCCGCGCACCCAGGGCACCCCGGGCTCGTGGGCGTGCGCGTGACGGAGCATGCCGTCCGAGAAGTCGCAGCCGACGACGGTCGTGGCCGGAAACGCGCCCCGCAGGCGCGCCGTGAGGAGCCCCGTGCCGCATCCCAGGTCGAGCACGCACCGGGGGCGCAGCGGCTGCAACGCCGCGACGACGGCGTCTTGCACCGGACGATAGGTGAGGCGCTGGATGGCCGGCTGATCGTAGAAGGTCGACCACGCGTCGAAGAGCCAGCGGGCCGGCCCTCGTGCGGTCATCGCCGCGGGCTCACTCGCCGTCCCCGCGGGCGTCGCGTGCCCGCAGGGCGGCGACCCGGGTCCGAGCGCGTTCCTCGCTCCGCTCGCGCAGGAGCCGGTGCAGCACCTGGCTGCGGACGGCACCCAGCGACGGCACGCGCGCGGGCTCGCGCTCGTGCACCCATACGAGGTGGAGCCCGTACGGCGACGGCACCGGCCCGATCCAGTGGTCCGGCGGCGCGCCGGCGACGCTGCGCGCGAGCTCGGGGCCGAAGATGCGCTCGAGCTCGGCCGGGGACGCGGGACCGATGGTCGCACCGGCGAGGAACGCGTCGCCGCGCGCGGCGGCGACGTCCGGTGGAACGCTGCTCCGGCGCAGCTCGCGCAGGAGCAGCGCCGCCTCGGCGTCGAGCGCCGCGCCGCAACGATCGCGGCTCAAATACACGTGCGTCAATCGAATGCGCGGGGGCTGCGCGAACGCCTGCGCGTGCGCGTCGAGGTAGGCCTGCAGCTCGGCCTCGGTCGGCATGTCGGCGGGCCCGAGCTTGCCGGCTGCGAGGTGCATCATCTGTACGAGATGCCGCTGCACGACGACGTCGCTGCGCTCGAGGCCGAGGCGTCGCGCCTCCGCTTCGAGCTCGGCCTCGCTCCGCGCGTCCTCGCCGACGAATCGCCCGAGCCGCGCGAGGCGCTCGCGCACCGCGGGGTCGGCGCGATCGATCCCCCGGTCGAGCGCCTCGCGACGCAGCAGCTCGTCGTCGGTCGTCGCGGCGACCGCGTGGCGCGGCGTCGCCTGCCGCTCCCACCACGGCCGCGCGACGAACAGCACGGCGCCGATGGCGAGGAAGTGCAGCGCCGGGCTCCGCCAGCCCACTAGCGTCCTCCGAAGGCGAGCTGTCGCGCCGAGCCCGCCCACATGCGTGTCTGGGCGGCGCGGAAGAGGCCGCTCGCGAGCGACACGGTGACGATCTGATCCTCGCGGGCGACGGCCGCGAGATCGCGCGACGACGCGCGGACCAGCAGGACGGCGTCGCCCTTGCGGCCGAGCGTGAGCGAGACGGTGGCGGGGCTTGCGTCCTTGTAGACGAAGCGCCGGCCCTTGCGACGGACGGCGCCGGGTGCGGCGACGAGCGCGAGAAGGTCGTCGCCGTTGGTGACGCGTACCGTGAGCCCGTTCGCGACCGGATCGAAATCCTTCGGCAGGCCGCCCAACGTCGCGCGCAGCGCGACGGTGTCGCTCCCCCCGCGCTGGGCGAACCTCACGCGCCCGTGCGCTTTGGTGAAGGTCTCCGGGCGGTACCAGATCGGCGACGTCCACGCGCGTTCCTGGATCGTCGGGTCGAGGAACGCGTCGTTCGTCTTGCCGAGACAGCAGTCGGCGAACTCGGGCGGGGCCGCGGCCGCCTGCGCCGCGCAATCTGCGGCGAACGGGTCCACCCCGGCCTGCTGGCAGATGCGCGTGCTCCAGCGACAGGTCGGGTTCTCGACCACACGCGCGTAGTAGAAGGCGTGCTGGGCCGGGTCGAAGTCGGGATCGGTCCACACGGCGCAGAGGTCGGCCGCGCCCGTGCCCGTCGGTGCGCAGGTCGTCGGATCGACGCCGGCACCGTTCGCCGCATTGCCCGCGACGTCGAAGGTCTGGTCGTGCGTCGTTCCGTCGGCGTCGGCCCAGCCCTTCACGATCTGGACGCGCTGGAGGTCAGTGCCCTGCGGATCCTTCATCGCCCACAGGGCGAAGCGCGGGCTCTTCTTGCCGCGCACCGGGCCCACGTCACCGCCCATCGGCGTGCCCGTCGTGTAGGCGCGCGCGACGAAGTCGGCCTTGCCGCACTCGACGCCCGAGAGGTCGCCGCCGAAGAAGCGGACGATCGGACGCGTCCCGCTCGTCGCGTAGGTCTCGCGGCGCTGGAGCGCCGAGAAGATGGCGTCGCGCGAGTTCTCCTCCGCCCAGACCACGGTCAGGCCGCCGGGGTTGTTGCGCATGTTGTCCGAGATCATGCGCGCGGGCGACGCGTCGTCCTGGCCCTGGATGCCTCCCCAACCTTGCTCTTCGGTGTCGCCGGCGGTGGCGTTGTGGGTATCGGTGCTGCCGACGAAGCCGAAGCGGAACGGATTCACGCCGAGCGTGCGCTCGAAGCCGAGGCCGTCCTCGAGCGTCGGGCGTACGAGGTTTCGCCGCGGATACTTGTCGATCGACACCGCGGTCCCGTCCGGTCCCTCGAACGGCGTCTCGCGCTGCTCGAACGTGCAGAGCTCGTCGGCCGTTCCCACTCCCGCGCCGGCGAGGCGATCGAAGCGGCACTCCGAGTTGCCCTTCACCTGATGGATCTCGACCAGCGGCTCGAGCGTCTGGCGGCGGAACGCGTCGGCCGCGTCGAGCGGGTCGATGAACTGCTCGCCCCCGCTCAGGTTCGAGTTGTGCGGGATGATGACGGCCTCGCAGCCCGTCCCGGCGCCCGTGCAGCCCGATTCGATCGCGGTCCACAGGCCCTGGAGCGCGTTCTCCTGGATCGTGTCGAGCGCGCTCGCGGCGAACGCCGGCACGTGCTCGTTGCGGAAGATGACGTTGCGGTGCAGGTGGCGGCCGAGCGGGCTCGGCGTGTGCTCGTAGCCGATGAAGCTCGTGAACCCGCAGCTGGAGGTACGGTCGTACGCCTCCTCCGCCGCGGCCTGGATCTCCTGCCAGACGGAGACGGCGGCCGCGTCGCAGTCGACCCCCGGCGTCTCGGAGCAGAACGCCTCCGAGGTCGGACGGTTGGGCGTCAGGTCCGGGACGCCGAGCGGGAAGAGCCACCTGATCGTGGTGAAGAGCTCGTCGACGGGCGTGGCTTCGTGCAGGCGCAGGATCTGGCAGAACTCGATGTCGAAGACGGGCGAGCCCGGCGTCGTGCACAGATTGACCTCGCCGAACAGCTCCGCGTGGTCGGTGACGGCCGCGAAGTCGAGCGGGCGATCGATCGTCGCGCTGCGGGTCTGCTCCTCCATCGCGTCCGCGACGGGGATGGTCGTGCCGCGCGCGAAGTCGTAGGCGTCGCGCGGGCCGACGCGCGTGCCGAAGATGTACGCGTCGGCCGAGAACGCGGTATGGATGTGGAGGTCGCCGACGTAGGGAGCCCGCAGCCGGTCGTAGCGCGCGCACGGCTCGCGGGTCTCGGTTCGCTTCCACGGCGGCGCCTCGGCCCCGGCGATCGCAGGAAGGAGGACGAGGAGCGCGGCGGCAGCGATGGGATGCACGGTATCGGCTTAACGCGAGCGCACTCGGCTGTCGAGGTGCGCTCGTGTCGGGGTAGGATGCAGCGTGTCGCGAACGCTCGCCGTGGCCGTGCTTTCCGTTGCCCTCGCGGGCGGCGCATCGGCCCATCCGCTCGCCCCGTCGCTGCTCGAGGTGCGCGAGCTGGGCGCCGGCCGCGTCGGCGTGCGGTGGAAGGTGCCCGTCCTGGGCGTTCCCGGAGCGCGGGTCGTCCCCGAGCTGCCGGAGGGCTGTCGTGACCTCGGACCCCGCAGATCCGCGACCGACGCGTCGGCGGTCGAGGTCGCCTGGACGGCGGAGTGCGGGGAGCAGGGGCTCGTCGGTGCGCGGATCGCCGTCGGGGGCCTCACGCCCTTCTCGCCGCCCGCGGTCGTGCGCGTGGTCATGGCCGACGGCCGCGTCGCGCAGGCCCTCGTGACGGCGGACCAACCCTTTCTCGTCGTTCCGGCCCGCTCGCGCCCGCTCGACGTGGCGTGGGGCTACGCCCGCCTCGGTGTCGAGCACATCCTGTCGGGACCCGACCACCTCCTGTTCGTGCTCGGGCTCGTGCTGCTCACCACGACCACCTGGCAGCTCCTCGGCACCGTCACCGCGTTCACCCTCGGGCACAGCGTGACGCTGACGGCGGCCGTGCTCGGGCTGGTGGCGCTGCCGGTACGGCCGATCGAGGCCGCCATCGCGGCGAGCGTCTTCCTCCTCGCCGTGGAGGTCGCGCGCGATCCCGGCTCCCGCTCGGCGATCCGGCGCCGGCCGTGGGTGATGGCCGCGCTCTTCGGCCTGCTGCACGGCTTCGGGTTCGCCGCCGCCCTGACGCAGGCCGGGCTGCCGCAGGACGAGGTGCCGCTGGCGCTGCTCGCCTTCAACATCGGCATCGAGATCGGTCAGGCGTTCTTCGTCGTCGTGGTGGTCGCGCTGCGTGCGCTGGCCGGCCCGCTCGTCGCGCGCGTGCCGCGCTGGGTCACGCGCGTGCCCGTCTACGCCATGGGATCGCTCGCCGCCTTCTGGTGGATGGAGCGGACGGCGGCGCTCTTTCGCTGACGCTCAGGGCGGAGCCGACGCGGCGCGATCCAGCACCGCGCGCACGAGCTTCGGCACCGCGTCCTTCTGCGCGGCGTTGACGATCCAGCCCGGCACGATGCCGCCGCCGTCGGTCTTGACGGTGTACGTGACGTCGGTCCCGCCGTCGGCCGGGACCAGGTGCCAGGCCGCCGTGCTGCGCGTCACGCGGACGTGATCGGGGTCCGGCGGTGGGCCCTCGTCCGTCACGGCGATGATCGTGAGGTCGCAGGTGCCGCTCGCCGCGTCGGTCGTGCGCGTCACGCGCACGACGCGGTCGCGGTCCCTCAGGACCGGAATGCCGAACTGCTCGTAGACGAGCTTCGTGTCGCCGTCGTCACGCAACACCTCGAGCCGCTTCAGGTACGGCACGAACTGCGCGTACTCCTCGTGGCGCCAGAGCGTGGCGAGGATTGCCGCCGGCGTCGTCGCCGCATGCGCGGTCGCGCGGATCTCGTGCACCGGACCCTCGACGTCGCGCGTCGCGATCGTGATGCCGTCGCGCGTACCCGCGCTGCGCCAGCCCCCGTCGGCGAGGGTGGGCGCGGCGGTCGTGACGAGGACGACGAGCAGGGCGAGACCGGCCAGAAGCGCGACGCTTACGGCCGGCGCTCGCGAGCTGTCAACCGGCGCGGCTCGTCATCACGTCGCGCGCCCAGTAGGCGGCGACGATCGCGACGTAGCCGAGGAAGACGCCCGCATTCGCGTCGCCGTCGAGCGTCGAGGGCGCGTTCTGCCCGCGGGCGAGGAAGGAGGCGCCCGCGAGCAGAACGGCCATGGCGAAGAGGAGAGGACGAACGCGCATCGACGACCCAGCGGAGCAACGGGCGTGCCCGTCTCGACCGGCCGTCCCGCCGCGCGGCGGCTCGGGCGCAAGGGCGCTCGTGACACAGGTGTGCCACGCCGGCACGCGCAGGCGCGGCACGGCGGGCGGCCCTGGTCGCAACGGGGCGTGGCGGCTATGGCGGCCCGTGTGACGAGGATCTGGTGGATTCGCCGCGATCTGCGCCTCGCGGACAACCAGGCGCTTGCCGCGGCGTTGCGGGGCGGCGGCGTGATTCCGGTCTTCGTTCTCGATCCCGCCCTCGCCGCCGCTCGCCAGCATCGGGACGCCGGCCGCCGCCGCAGCTTCCTCCTTGCCGGTCTGCGTGCGCTCGACGCCGAGCTGCGGGCGCGCGGATCGCGTCTCGTCGTACGCACGGGGCCGCCAGCCGAGGTGCTGGCGGCACTCGTCGCGGCATCGCGTGCCGGAGCGGTCGTCGCCGAGGCGGACGTGAGCCCATACGCCCGGCGGCGCGACGCGGCCGTCGGGCGCCGCGTGGCGCTCGAGATGGTGGGGGCGCCCGGCATTCGGCATCCCGCGGACGTCGTGAAGGACGACGGCACGCCCTACACGGTGTTCACCCCGTTCAGGAAGGCGTGGCTCGCGCGGCCGCTGCCGTCGCGTCGCGACCTCGTGGCAGCGCCCGATCGCCTTCCTGCGGTGCCGGCCGCGCTCGCCTCCGAGCCGATCCCTGCCGGCGAAGCACCGAGCGCATTCCCCGCCGGCGAGACCGAAGCGCGGCGCCGGCTGGACGCCTTCGCGCGCGGCCGCTCCGCGCCCATCGACCGATATGCCGCCGAGCGCGATCGCGTCGATCGCGACGGCACGTCGGCGCTGTCGCCGTACCTTCGCTTCGGAATGGTCTCCGCGCGCGACGCCGCGGTCGCCGCGCTGGGTCGCGACGGCGGCGCGCGATCGGGAGCGGACGTCTGGCTCTCCGAGCTGCTCTGGCGCGAGTTCTACCTGGCGATCCTCTTCCACTTCCCCTCGGTGTTGCGCGAGGCGTTCAACCCGGGCCTGCGGGACGTGCCTTGGCGCAGGGCCCCGGGCGATCTGGGCGCGTGGCAGGAGGGGCGGACGGGCTACCCGATCGTCGACGCCGCCATGCGACAGCTGGCGGCGACCGGATGGATGCACAACCGCGCGCGCATGATCGTCGCGTCGTTCCTCACCAAGGACCTGCTGGTCGATTGGCGCCACGGCGAGGCATGGTTCATGCGCATGCTCGTCGACGGCGATCCCGCGGCGAACAACGGCGGGTGGCAGTGGACGGCGGGCGTCGGCACCGACGCCGCGCCGTACTTCCGCATCTTCAATCCGGTGCTGCAGGCCAGGAAGTTCGACCCGGACGGCGCCTACGTGCGGCGCTGGGTGCCCGAGGTCGCGCGCGTTCGGGGCTCGCTCGTGCACGAGCCGTGGGCGCTGGCCCCGCTCGAGCAGCAGGCCGCCGGCTGCCGCGTCGGACGCGACTACCCGGCGCCGATCGTCGACCACCACGCGGCTCGCGATCGCGCCCTCGCCGCCTACCGTCGCTCGCAGGGGAGGGCGTAGCGGGATCCCCTTGCGGTTGCGGGCGGAAGGTCGCACGCTGGACGCGCCATGGCGGGGGCCGAGCAGGGCGCGATTCTCGCCCGCTTCGCACGCGGGAGCGTCCGGGCTGCGCTCGGCGGTCCGCCGCCGCACGTCCCGTCGGGCGAGTGGACCCGCGAACGGGCGGCCACCTTCGTCTCGCTGCACTGGCACGACGGCCGGCTGCAAGGCTGCATCGGGAGCCTCGAGCCGCGCCGCACGATCGTCGAGGACGTGGCGGCCAACGCCCTCGCCGCCGCCTTCGACGACCCGCGTGCGGCGGGCCTCGCGCCCGCCGACGTCGATCGCCTGGACGTCGAAGTGTCGATCCTTTCGCCGCTCGAGCGCGTCTCCTGCGCCGACGAGGCGGGCGCCTGCGTCGTGCTCCGCCCCCACGTCGACGGCGTCGTCCTGCGCTGGCGCGACAGCCGCGCCACCTTCCTGCCGCAGGTCTGGGCGCACGTGCCCGATCCACGCGATTTCCTCCTCGAGCTCAAGCGCAAGGCAGGGCTCGCCGACGACCTGTGGGACGACGAGGTGCAGCTCTTCCGCTACGTCGTGTCGGTCGGGTGCGATCGGGCGGCGCGGGGCGAGTAGGTCGCGACGGGCGGGCGGCGAGGTCGGGGGACAAGGCTTCGGCTTCGGCTCCGCCGCGCGAGAAGACATTCGGCGCGTCTCGGCCCGGGCGTCTCGTCGCGCCGCTTCGCAGGCGCCTC